>JBQCEW010000398.1:0-8830 GCA_051959815.1 Solirubrobacterales bacterium | reverse complement strand
GTCGCTGCCGATGCCGACGTGGTCGTAGCTGCCGGTCACCCGGGCGATCTCGTCGATGTGGCGGAAGATGACCGGCAGCGATTCCTCCAGCGTTTCGGTGCGTTTCCGCTTCGACAGGATGCCGTCGTTGAGTTGGTGCTGGGCCATGATCAGGCCGGCGACGCCGCGGCGCTCGGCGATCCGCTTGAGCGTCTCCTCGTCGTGCATGTAGCGCTGCTTGCCGAAGCGGTAGCCGGCGTGGGTCGAGATCACCGGCATCTTGCGCTCGGGGTCGACTTCGTCCATCAGGTCGAGGGTCTCGGCGATCGCCTCGGGGCTCATGTGGCTGAGGTCGATCAGGACCCGGTTCGCGGTCAGGCCTTTGATCAGCGCTTCGCCGCGCGGGGTGACGTGGTCGTCGTGGGGTTGGGGGAAGACGACGTTGTAGAGGGTGTCGGGGATGAACGGGACCGCATTGGCGTTGGTAGCGACCTGGCGGTAGAAGAGGTGAGCGACGGTCACGTAGCCGACCCCGCGTCTTTTCAGCTCGGCGCAGTGGGTCGCTATTTCTTCGTCGCTGTTGCCGATGTGGCAGCCGCCCTCGACGACATGGACGAGGGCGGTGGCGCCGGCCGCGGTCGCCGCTTCGAGCTCGGCGCGGTTGTGGACGACGCGGATCTCGGCGGGATCGTGGCTGGCAACCTCCGCCTCAACCGCTTCCAAGTCTTTCATCAGGCCGGCGAAGTCGTGGGTGCCGGGGGGCGATGCGTAGGGCACGGAGAGGTCCATCTCGTCGAAGGGGCGCAGGAGGACCGACATCACCAGGCTTACCTGCCCCGCCCGCAGCTTCTCGACGTCGATCCGGTAGGTCCCGTCCCAATTGGGGAAGTTGCCGACCCGGTTGGCGAAGCGCAGGACAAAGGCGCGAACGCGGTCGCCGAACGTCGGCTGCGCGGGTGAGCCGATCAGCTTCGAGGTGCTGCCGGGATCGACACCCGTAAGGACGCGCATCGGATAGTGGGCGTGAAGGTCCGAGAACATGGCGCGTACCTTAACTGTCGCTGAGTTGTCAGCACAACTTGGCTGCATCTAGAGGCCAGACAAAGTCGGGCCCTCAATTCGCGCCTACAATGACCTCATGGGGCCATAGCTCAGATGGCAGAGCGCTTGATTTGCATTCAAGAGGTCGCCGGTTCGATTCCGGCTGGCTCCACTCTTTCGGGATCTCGACTGAAGTCCGGCTCCGCGTAATCCTCCGCATTGCGAATGCCCATCCGCTGCCCGTTGCGTGCCGGCTGCAGCCGGAGGGTGAGAGTCGCCCGCCCGGCAGCCCCCAACTCGCTCGACGGACAGTAGAAGCAACGTTCGCTGGTGCAGTCGTAGACGGCGATCCAATCCACCGTCGCAGGGGTGTAGTGCTTCGTCACGCGGACCTTCCCGTTGGTGAGCGAGTGGGACCTGCAGCGCACGAGAACAATCCGCCCGTCTGAGCGCGTGTGCTTGACCTGCACCCGGTGCAGCCGTCCCTCATAGTCCGCGATCAAGTCGTAATCGCAATCCTCGCCGAACGGAATCGAGATGCGGCAGCCGCGATCGATGAGATCAGTGGCGACTTTTAACTCCGCCAGGTCGCCTTTTTGCTTCAGGGAAGCCACGCCCCGAGCGTACGAAGAAAAGCCGCACGTGTGGCGCACGAAAGTGCGCCAACTTCGCAACAACTAGTCGTCGAAGTCGAAGTCCTTCGGGGGCTTCTGCTCGAACCAGAGGTCGTCGTCCTCGGGGGCGTCCTCGAGGAACTCGGGGGTGTCTTCGAGCACGTCCTCGTGGCCGGTGTCCGGATCGAAGTCGGCGCGCGCCTGCTCGTCGCCCTCGACGTCCGCATCCTCGTAGACGGCGGCGGGATCAGGAGTCCCTTGCTCGTCCGCGAGCGGTGCCTCGAGCGCCTGGTCGAGCTCGTCGGAGAGGCGCTGCTCGCTCCAGAACTCCTCGTCCTCTTCGTCCTCCTCGTCGGCGACCGGGACCAGGCGCGGCTCCTCGCGCTGCTCGGCGACGACGATCTCCTCGTCGCTCGGGCTCGGCGCCTCGGTCGGGGGGGCGGGGGCGTCCTCGGTCCCCATCTCCGCCTCTACGTCGAAGAGTTCGGTCGGCTGCTCGGCGATCGCCTGGCGCTCGTCCGGCGCCTCCGCTTCCGCGGGCTCGGGGACGATCTCGTGCTCCATCGCCGGCGGCTCCTCGGCCGGGGGCGCGGCCTGGGCGACATCCTCGGCAGGCGCGTGCGGAGCGGCATCGGCCTCCGGCTCCTCGATCGACTCGACGACCTCGACCTTTGGCTCCTCGCGCTGCTCGGCGCGCTCCGGCGGCGGGGGCTCCTGCTGGTCGGCGAGGTTGATCCGTCGCCGGCCGCCCTCGTCCTCCTCGCCCTCGGCGGCCTCAGCGGTCTCCGGCTGCGTCATGAACTGCGTCGGCGCCTCGGCGAACGGGTCGGGCTCCTCAGGCCGCCCCGGCGGCCCGAAGGCCTCGTCCTCGAGCCGTTTCAGCTCGGCCTCGTCCGCGCCATGGGCGCGCTTCAGTTCCAGGTGCTCACGTATTGCGTCGTCGAGGATGCTCATGCTCGCCACCTCAGCAGGCTTGCAAAGACTATGGGGTTATCCTGTCGCTTGCGACGCAATGGGAGCAACTTCCCATGCCCGCACCCCCCGGGGCTATAGCTCAGCTGGCAGAGCGCCTGGATCGCACCCAGGAGGTCGGCGGTTCGAATCCGCCTAGCTCCACTACTTCTCTCCGAATCGAACCAGCGACCAAATGGTCCTGGTCCGGCTGGTCCGCCGTTTTTTCCTGAGCCGGTGCGAGTTCGTCCACAAGGTCGGCGCTCAGCAGATCACGGAACGGTCTTGCGAGGGCGACCTCGGACACCTCCTCCGCTGAGACCTTGATCCACTCGAAGATCGCTTGGTTGAACAGCCGCCGGACCGTCGGTGTTGCCTGTAGGTAGGCCGCCTGGACGTCATTGACCAAGCGGAGTGCAAGGTCAAGCGTCTCCTCGATGTCGTCGAACTGGATCGTGAGTCGGGACAAGATCGCTTCGGCCGACTCGCGCTCAACGGCAATTCGTCGCTGCTCCTCGTTGTAGAGGTTCTCGGAGATGCGGTCTTCGTAGAACTTCTGCAGGAGCTTCCGTTCCTGCTCCTCAAGTGCCACAAGATCGGCGTTGCAGCGGCTCATCTCTCGCTCAGAGGTTGCGGCCATGTCGTCCAAGTGCGCCTTGATCACCTGCCGGACCCGGCCCTGCTGGGCCTTTGAGAGTTCGACGCGCCGATAGCGGCGCTCAACCTCCGCCTCAACTGCATCGACCCGGTGATACGGCTGGCTGCATTGGCCCCGCTGCTTATTGGGGCAGACGAAATACTCATAGGTGCCGCCGTTTCCCTTGTTCTGCGAGTAGGTCAGCCGGACATTGCAGTCCTCGCAATAGAGGGTGCCCTTGAGGTAGTGGGATTTGTGTTTGCGCTCCCGCTCGCCGGAGAGACGGTGTGCCTTCAAGACCGCCTGCACCTCCTCAAACCGCGTTTGCGAGACCAGCGGCTCGTGCCGGCCTTTGTAGGTCTGGCCGCGATAGGTCACCCACCCCGCGTAGTAGGGATTGGAGAGGAGTTGGTAGAGGGTCGAGTAGTTGATCGGCCGCGGGCTGTAGCGGCGGTTCCCTCGGCTGCGGAGCCCTTTGGCCTCAAGCAGCGCAGCCAAGTCGTTGAGCGAGAAGCCGCCCGTCGCGTAGAGGTCGAAGGCGAGTTTGACCAGCGGCGCGCGCTCGGGGTCGAGGTCCACCGTCCGCACTTCGCGCCCATCGACTATCTCTCGGACGTTCAGGTAGCCCAGCGGGGCTTTGGTCGGCGTGCCTCCGCGCTTGGCCTTCTCGGTCGTCCCCTTTATGACTTCGCTGGCGAGGTTGCGTGAATAGAACTCGGCGATGGAACTCATGATCCCGTGGAGCAGCAGCCCGCTCGGCGTCTCGTCGATGTTCTCCGTCGCGGAGACGAGCTGCGCCCCCGCCGAGCGGATCTGCATGGCGATGGTGACGTCGTCGGCACGGTTGCGGGCAAGCCGATCGACCTTGTGGACGATCACCAGGTCGATGTCCTTCTCGGTAGCCAGCCGGTCGAGCATTCGCTTGAGGTCGGGACGGTCGGCGGTCTTTGCCGACTCGCCCCGGTCGATGTACTCGGCGACGACCTCAGCCTCAAGGGTCGCGGCCTTGCGCAAGCAGGCCTCGCGTTGGCCGGGAATCGAAAAGCCCTCGGGGTCGTAATCGACCTCCGCTTGCTTGGCGGAACTGACCCGCAGGTAGATGGCTGCTCGGCGGATGCCGCTCACGCCGCTACTCCGATCCGGCGGTTTCCGCCGCAGCGTGGACGCGGGAGGCTGAGCCCCAGCTGATCGAGGCGGTAGCTCATGGCGAGCCGGGACACCTGATAGCGCCGAGCCAATCGGTCAACGTCCTGAATACCGCGGCTGGCCCAATCGGCCTTGACCCAGGCTCGTGGCATCAAGAGGTTTGCCGCGAAGTGGTCGCAGATGGCTTCGGCCCGGTCTTCGGGAGAGCGACCGTGGATCGTTGGATACAGCCATTCAATCGAGGGGTCGTCCAAGATGTGTTTGAACTCATGTGCGAGCGAGAACCGCTGGCGGACCGCCGCTTCGTCCGCCCGCAGAACGACGACCCAGCCGTTCTTGACCGTGGTGGCGAGGCCGGAGGTCGGCCAGCCCCGCCTGCGACTGACCCGGATGCCGGGAAGGTCGATGATGATGCGTTCGGGAACCGGCGGCGCGGTGACTCCGGCGAGCTTCAAGAACTTCGCAGCCTGAAGCTCGGCGACGGCCACGGCTTCGGCGGGCGAGAGCCCCCGGCGCGGCACGACGGCGCGCAGTTGCTCGACAACCAACCGCTCAGCGCTTCCCGGCATCCGCCTCTCCCTCCTCGCTTTGCAGTTCCTCCACGAGGTCTTCGATCTGGCCGATGGCGTCGTCCGAGAGGTCGAACTTGCTGCGGAAGTACGTCCGCACCGCGGGAAGGCTCCCCGAGACCGCGCCCCGCGTGATGCGGTCGATCCGCTCGGGGTCGATGTCGAGAACCTCGGCCAAGCGAAACAGCCGATCCGGTGCCGGAGTCAGATAGCCGCCTTGCTCCAACCGGACGATCCAAGCCGGGTCGGCCCCGATTTCCGCACCGAGCTGGCGATAGGTGAGCTGCTTCCGTTCGCGGGCGCGGGCAATCAGCTTTCCGAGTTGTTGAGCTTGGGATTTGGTCATACCTCCACCATGCGCCCGAATGTTGATTTTGTCAACAAGCAGCCTATCGGCGCGGTTGCTGCGCGAGCAACCAGCGGAATGAGAGGGAGCGGCCTGAACGCATGAATGTGTGTCCAGGCCGCCCGCATTGCTACGCCTTGAGGGCTTTGATCTTGGACTCGATCTCGGCCTTGCGGTCTTTGGCGCTGTCTTTCAGCGCTTCGTACTCCGATCCGGCCTCGTCGGCCCGTTCCCTCGCGGCGTCTACCTCTGCGTCGATTGCGTCGCGAGCCTTTTCCAGGGTGGCGATGGCTTGCTCCACCGCTCCGTCGGGCGTCGTCTCCTGAACCCGGTTGCGGGTCAGGCCGAGCTCCTTCCGGGCCTGGTATTCCGCTCCGCGGATCGAGCTCGGTTTCATGTCGAACTCTTTGCCGACGATCACCTGGGCGTCTTTCTTGGTGACGCCCTGCTCTTTGACGACGATGTTGACGCGCTCGTAGATTTCCTGCGATCGGCTCTTGCCACTCATCGCGGGAACCTCCTTTAGGTAGTGGATGGCTGTGGCGGCGAGCAGAAAGGGCGTGCACTCCCTTCCGCCCGCCGTGGAGCCGTCCACCGGCCTCTTGCTACCGTCTGCCGACGCGGGATCAGCCTGACGGGGCAGGCCCGTTTGAAGGCCGAAGCATCGGCCGAGACGGAGGCCCGACACCTGCGCGGGTCTCCGGCTTTTAAGGAGCGCATCCCGCCCTCCGAGCCGCGGCGATCCTCCGGTTCGCCTGCGTGATGAAGCGCGGGTTCAATTCAACGCCGAGCCAATCGCGGCCGAGCCGCTCGGCAACGACGGCGGTTGTCCCGACACCCATGAAAGGGTCGATGACAACCCCGGGACGAGAGGGCGCGAGGCAGGCGCATCGGGACAGGTCTCCCACGATCCGGCGGTGGCGCATCCCCTCGCTCGTCTTCGTGCTCTTGATCCGGGTCGGTCGCGTCCAGGCTCGGTCGCATTGCTCGCAAATCCGCTCCGGGCAGGCCGCCCGGATCAGTGGCGCGATGAGGTCGGCGGGGAAGGTGGCCTGGTGGCCGGTGCGATCCGCGGCCGTCGGGACCGTGAACACGTCGCCGGGGTTCTTGCCTGCGACGGCACCGACCCGACCGGCCGCTTTCAGCTTGCCGAGTCCGGTGTTGTTGCCTTGATATTTGCGGCCGACTTCCGCCCGTCGCGGCCTGCCTGCTCGATCCGCCGAGCGGTGGGGCACCCTCACGCTGTCCAAGTCGAAGAAGTAGCGGCGGGTCTTCGTCACGAACAAGACCGCTTCCCAGATCGGCGAGAAGCGATCCGGCGCGCTCTGCGGGAGCGGGTTCGGCTTCGCCCAGCACCCCACGTTCCGCACCCACCACCCGTCGGCCGAAAGCGCCAGGGCAAGGCGCTGCGGGGCGAGCAGCAGGCTCCCGCGCGGTACGCCCTGGCGGGAATGGGTCGCGTAGCTGTCGGCGATCACGACGAAGGCCGAGCCGGAATCCTTGAGCAGGCGGCGCACCCCGCGCATGACTTCCCGGATGTTTTCGATGTAGGCGGTGACGGTCGGCTCCTGGCCGAGTTCGTCGGCGGAGTCCGAGTAGCGGCGCAGCCCGTTCGCATATGGCGGGCTGAGGACCGCACAGTCCAGGCTCTCCGGCAGCAGCGTCGGCAGCACCGCCCGCGCATCGCCGGGCAGGATCACGTTCCGCGGCAGCGTCTTCACGATGCCCTCCCCGGCGCGACCTCGCTCGGATCGAGCCGACCCAGGAACAGCCCTTCGGCGCGTTCGGGAGTCGTGACGGCGAACAGCGGCCAGACCGCTGCCGGCAGGCTGGCGCAGACGTTGACGATGAGCGCGACCCGCTGCTCGCTCGTCGTGATCCAGACGACCCGGGGGAAGACCCCATGCTCGGCCTGCTCGATGCCCGAGCGGAAGTAGGCCACGTAGGTCCGGCACTTGGCGGCCAGCGCGCCCCGCCCCTCGGTCCCGCAGTCAAGCTCTAGGAAATAGTGGTCTTCGGATTTGCCGAGGCCGATTCGGGTGTGCGCGTCGGGCTTCAAGACCTGGCGGCCACCGGCACCCGCGAACGGCCGCCAGCTTGCGGGCTCCGGGTGGAAGGCGAGCAACTCCAGCTTGCCTTCCCGCTCGGCCTCTCGCAGCCGGACATACGTCTCGGTGATGGCGAGACCGTGGCGGACGAACAACCGCCCCGGCTCGCGGGCGGCGCGCCCCCTGCCGCCGTCGCCGCGCCAGAACCGAAGCAGCCGGTCCCCGACGGTGCCGAGCCGGTAGACGGCGCCCGCCGATCCGGCCCGGACTCCGCCGACCCGGCGCTCCAAGCGCAGCAGCACCCGCCGCTCGACCAGCCGTGCGAGCAGGCGGCGCGCCAGGCGAGCGTTCGACTCGGGGTCCGCCCCCGCCGCGAAGAACAGCCGGTCCACCTGTTTCCCCGATGCGACCCCGAAGCGAGCGACCAGTTCGACTACCTGCCGGTCTCGAACCGAGAGGTCGTCCGCCAGGAGCAGGAGACCTTTGCGAGAGAGACGAGTCACGCTGATCCTCCCGACTTGAGAACGCCGCCCGCGAGGGGGTAGAGAGTCGGCCGCACTACCGCGCAGGAAACGTCCCCGACGCAGCGGAAACGCAGGGGCTCGCTCCACGCGAGCGGACCGGCGAGCGGACAGCGGGCACCCTTCACGCGGTCCTCCCCTTGCGTCCGATCGGCACGTCGTCGGCGGACTGCTCATGACGGGCAAAAAGCGCCGCGTCAACCGCTGCCGGCTCCACGCCGTAACGGTCGGACGAAGCCTTGCGCACAGCGGCGGGATCGCTGGTCGGCGCACTCGGCGGGTACGTCACGCCGGTCGCGGGCGGGGCAACGGCTCCATTGCCGAGGCCGATCCGGGCCACCACCTCGAACTGCGCGAGCGCCTGTAAGTCCTCGGCGCTCACGCCGTCAAGCTCCCGCGCCAGGAGCCGTGCGTCGTCTGCGTTCTGGCGAAAGGCTGCCACCGTGGCGGCGTTCGTCAGAGCCGCGCGGCTGGTCGCTTTCGGAAGCTGCGCGAGCGACTGAACGGCGAGCGTGATCCCCACCCCGAGCCCCCGGGCCTGCTCGAGGAGCGTGTCGAGTGGGACCGGGAGGTGGGCGAGGACCCGCGGCTCGTCGACGAACGCGAAGAAGGGTCGCCGCCTTCCCGGCGCGATCCGGGCGCGAGCCTGGGTTGCGACGTAGAGCGCGTGCAGGACCAGCGCTCCGAGCAGCTGGGCTCCCGGTGCGCCGATCTTCCCCGGCGCGAGATTCACAACGGCGATCTGCCCCGAGCGCATCGCCGCCGCCAGGTCGAGCTTGGGATCGGCCTGGCCGAGAACCGCCCGGAGGCTCGGCCGACCGATCACGGCCAGGACCTTCCCGAGCGGCGCAGCGACCGAGTAGGCGCGCTCCGCTGGCCCCATTTCCTCAAACGCCTGCCAAGCGGCAATGAGCAGCGGATCCTTGAGCCGCCTGACCAGCCGCCGCCGGAAGGGCTCGTCGCTGAATACGAACGGGA
>JBQCEW010000397.1:0-3713 GCA_051959815.1 Solirubrobacterales bacterium | reverse complement strand
CGAGGACGTCATCTGGCAGCACCGCAATACTCGGATCGCCCCGAAGACGGTCAACCAGAAGCGCTACGTCGACTCCATCCGCAACCACACGATCACCTTCGGGATCGGCCCCGCAGGCACGGGCAAGACCTTCCTGGCGGTTGCGATGGCGACCGCGGCACTCTCCCGCGGCGACGTCAGCCGCGTGATCCTGACCCGCCCCGCGGTCGAGGCCGGCGAGCGGCTCGGCTTCCTCCCCGGTGACATCCAGGCCAAGGTGGACCCCTACCTGCGGCCACTCTTCGATGCCCTCTTCGACATGCTCGATCCTGACCGCGTCAACGGCTACTTCGAACGCAACGTGATTGAGGTGGCGCCGCTGGCTTTCATGAGAGGAAGAACGCTTAATGATTCTTTTGTAATCCTCGATGAGGCCCAGAACACCAGCCCCGAGCAGATGAAGATGTTCCTCACCCGGCTCGGCTTCAACTCGCGGATGGTGGTGACGGGCGACGTCACCCAGATCGACCTCCCGACCGACCAGCGCTCCGGGCTAATCGCCGTCAGCGACATCCTCAGCGACGTCAAAGACATCTCCTTCATCCGCTTCGGCGGCGAGGACGTCGTCCGCCACAAGCTGGTGCAGCGGATCGTCGCCGCCTACGACGCCCACGGCGCCCGCGAGCGGGAGGCGCGCGCCGAACATGGGCCGACGCCGCGTTCGTGAGCCTCGATCTGAGCGACGTTCCCGCTGAGCTGCGCGTCGCCGTCGCCGCCGCGCTGGCAGCCGTGGATGTGGACGAAGGCCATCTTGGGGTCGAGATCGTCGGTGAGGCGCGGATCTGCGAACTCAACCGCGAGCACCGCGGCAAGGACGCGCCGACCGACGTGCTCGCCTTCCCGATCGACGAACTCGACCCGGTGCCCGGCCCGCGCGAGCTCGGCGACGTCGCGATCTGCCCCGAGCACTGCAGCGACGTGACCGAGGCGGCCGTGCACGGCGTCCTCCACCTCTGCGGGCACGACCACGAAACCGACGACGGCGAGATGCTGGCGCTGCAAGCGCGCGTCCTCGCCGGGCTGCGATGACCCGCTCCGGCTTCGTCGGTCTCGCCGGCCGCCCCAACGTCGGCAAGTCGACCCTGGTCAACGCGATCGTCGGCTCCCACGTCGCGATCGTCTCCAACCGGCCGCAGACGACGCGGCGGGCGATCCGCGGCGTCGCCACCGACCTCGCGGCCGGGCGCCAGCTCGTCCTGGTCGATCTGCCAGGAGTGCAGCGCCCGCGCGACGTCCTCACCGAGCGGATGCAGGGACGGGTCGAGCGCGAGCTGGCCGACTCCGACGTCGTCCTCTTCGTCGTCAACGGCGAGGAGGGAATCGGCCCCGGCGATCGCTTCATCGTCAGCGCGCTGCTCGGTGCCGGGGCGAAGCTGCCGGTGATCTGCGCCGTCAACAAGGCCGACCGCCTTGGCCCGAACGAGCTGGTGCCGGTCCTCGCCGCCGCCGCCGAGCTGGAGGGGGTAGACGAGGTTTTCCCGATCAGCGCCAAGACCGGTGAGGGGGTGCCGCCGCTGCTCGAGCGCCTCGGCGAGCTCGTCCCCGAGGGGCCGTACATGTACCCCCCGGAGGATCGCAGCGACCAGTCGAGCGAGCTGCTGCTCGCCGAGCTGATCCGCGAGCAGGTGCTGAACCGGACCCGGCAGGAGATCCCGCACTCGGTCGAGGTCTCGGTCCAGGAGGTCGAGCCGCGCGACGATGGGCTGGTCACCGTGCTCGCCGAGATCTGGGCGGAGACCGAGTCGCAGAAGCGGATCCTGATCGGCAAGGGGGGGACCAAGATCGGCGAGATCGGGGTCGCCGCGCGCCGCTCGCTGGAGGTCGAGCTCGGCTCCCGCGTCCACCTCGATCTCCAGGTCCGCGTCCGCAAGCACTGGCGCCGCGACGAGGACCTGCTCGACCGCCTCGGCATCGAGTAGGCGGCAGCAGTAGACAACTGCCGTCGAGGCGACGTTTACGATTCCTCGGATGTTCCCCGAAATCGAATTCGACCAGCAGGGCCTGGTTCCGTGTGTCGTCCAGGACTTCGCCTCGGGCGAGGTGCTGATGCTCGCCTATATGAGCGGGCGGTCCCTGGAAGCGACCCTGGAGACCGGCGACCTCCATTTCCACAGCCGCTCGCGCGACGAACTTTGGAAGAAGGGCGAAACCTCGGGGAACCTGATGCACCTGCGCCAGCTCCGCTACGACTGCGACGGCGACGCGCTGGTGGCGCTGGTCGACCCCGCCGGGCCGGCATGTCACACGAGCGAGCGCAGCTGCTTCTACCGCGAGGTGCTGGGCTCCGCGTCGCCGCGCAAGGACGCGCCGCCCGCACCCGGCGAGCCGTTCCCGGTCACCTACGAAGCCTTGCCGGCGCTGGAGCGGACGATCCGCCACCGTGCCCTGCAGCGACCGGATGGCAGCTACACGGTGAAATTGCTGGACGACCGGGGGTTGATCGGCGAGAAGGTCGAAGAGGAGGCGGAGGAGGTCGTCCGCGCCGCGCGCGAGGAGAGCGAGGAGCGGGTCGCCGAAGAGGCTGCCGACGTCCTCTACCACCTCAGTGTCCTGCTGGCCTCGCGCGGGGTCTCGCAGGCGAAGGTGATGGAAGTGCTGAATGCACGTAGCGGCTGACTTCGAGCTGAAGCTGGAACCGAGCCTCGAGGAGGCGCGCGAGCTGGCGTGCGAGGGCAAGGTCGTCCCAGTGCGGGCGCGGCTGGTCGACGACTGTGAGACGCCCGTCTCTGCGTTCCTCAAGCTGCGCGCGGGCGAGCCCGAGGGGGCGCCTTGCTTCCTCCTCGAGTCCGCTGAGCAGGGCCAGGTCGGCCGCTACTCCTTCGTCGGGCTGCGGCCGCGGGCGCTGCTGCGCTGGAGCGAGGGGACGCTCTCGGAGTGGAGCGGGGAAGCCGCTGCCGGCGAGGCGCCGAACCGGACCGAGCCCGCACCCGATCCCTACGCTGCGGTGGCCGAGCGGCTGCGCGAGTACCGCCCGGCCCCGGTTGCGGGCTTGCCGCCGTTCGCCGGCGGCGCCGTCGGCTTCTTCGCCTACGACCTGGTGCGAACGGTCGAGCCGTTGGAGGAGCCCAACCCGGACCCCCTCGGCCTGCCCGACCTGGCGCTGATGGTGACCGACGCGATGCTCGTCTTCGACCACCTCCGTCACGAGCTGACCTTCCTCGCCTGCGCTTTCGCCGACGACGAGGGCGGTATTGACGCTGCCTACGAGCGCGCCGCGGCGACAATCGCCGAGATGCGCGAGCGTCTGCGGGGGCCGGTGCCCGCGCCGGAGCACCCGACGATCGCCGAGCCGCCGCGGTTCGAGTCGAACATGAGCCGCGAGGACTTCGAAGCCGCGGTCGCGCGGATCGTCGAGTATGTCCACGCTGGCGACGCCTTCCAGGTTGTCCCCTCGCAGCGCTTCTCGGCGCCGGCGCCGGTCGAGGCCTTCTCGGTCTACCGCGGCCTGCGCGCGGTCAACCCGTCCCCCTACATGTACTTCCTCGAGTTCGGTGACTTCCAGCTCGCCGGCGCCTCTCCCGAGCCGCTGGTCAAGGTGATCCGCGACCGGGTCGAGACGCGGCCGATCGCCGGCACCTACCCGCGCGGGGGCAGCGAGGACGAGGACCGCCGCCTCGCCGAGCGGCTCGTCAACGACCCCAAGGAGCGGGCCGAGCACGTGATGCTGGTCGACC
>JBQCEW010000396.1:0-6400 GCA_051959815.1 Solirubrobacterales bacterium | reverse complement strand
GGTCGGGATCGTCGGGCTGTCCAACGCCGGCAAGTCGACCCTCTTCAACGCGCTCACCAAGGGAGGCGCCCAGACCGGCGACTACCCGTTCACGACGATCGAGCCCAACGTCGCCGTCGCCCAGGTCCCGGACGAGCGCTTGGAGAAGGTCGCCGAGACGGTCAAGAGCTCGGAGCTGGTGCCGGCGAAAATCGACTTCCATGACATCGCCGGCCTGGTCAAGGGTGCCTCCGAAGGCGAGGGGCTCGGCAACCAGTTCCTCGCCTCGATCCGCGAGACCGACGCGATCTGCCACGTCGTCCGCTGCCACACCGAATCCGACGTGCCGCACCCCGACGGCCGCGTCGACCCCCTCGCCGACATCGAGACGATCGAGACCGAGCTCGTCCTCGCCGACTACGACCAGGTCGAGCGCCGGCTCGGTCGCGTCGGCAAGGGGGCGAAGTCCGGCGACAAGGAAGCGATGGTCGAGCACGAGTGGCTGCAGGCGGTGCACGAGGCGCTCGCCGCGGGGCGCCCGGCGCGCTCGGTTCCGGCGCCGGAAGGGGCGCCGGACGCGGTGCGGAACCTGCAGGCGCTGACGACGAAGCCGATCCTCTACGTGGCGAACGTCGACGAGGGCGACGCCGAGGCGCCAGAAGCGGTCGTCTCCCACGCCAACGCGGTCGGCGCCGGGGTGGTAGCGGTCAGCGCCCGGATCGAGGCCGAGCTGGCCGAGCTCGATCCCGCCGAAGCGGCGGAAATGCGCGAGTCATACGGCGTCGAGGGCTCCGGCCTGGCGCGCCTGGTTCGCGCCGCCTACGACCTGCTGGAGCTGATCACCTTCTTCACCGCCGGCGAAGGCAAGGAGGCGGTGGCCCGCCCGCTGAAGCGCGGCGCGACGGCGCTCGAAGCCGCCGGAACGATCCACACCGAGATCATGGAAGCGTTCGTCAAAGCCGAGGCGATCGGCTGGGAGCAATTAGTTGAGTGCGGCGGCTACACCGCGGCTCGCGACAAAGGTCTACTGCGGATCGAGGGTCGTGACTACCTAGTCCAAGATGGAGACGTGATCACGATCAAGGTCTAGTGTCGCCTTTTGCGCCCATATGGATGCATAAAGCGACACGCCCTACGACTCGGCGATCTCGATGACGCCGCTCGGCGCGTCGAGCAGGGGGAGCGTGCGGCGGGCCGCCTCGGCGACATGGATCGCGGGCGGTTCCGGTAGATCGCCCTCGCCTGGGTGGTAGGTGCCAGGGCCGTAGAAGCGGCCGTAACGGACTACCACGCCGCTGGCGTGGAGGACCATTTGCTCGTGCTCATCGACCGAGTTGTGGGCATCGCCCGGCAGGCGCCAGGCGATGCTCTGGGCGACGAAGTGGGGCGCTTCGGCCGTCTGCGCCGCGGCGATCAGGTTGCGCGTGCCCTCGGTGCGGATGCGCGCATTGTCGGCCCCCTTCGCCGAGATCAGCGCTGGATCCGATGGCAGGTCGGTGAGCTGATGCACGACGACGTCAGGCCCGAAGGCAACCACGGCATCGCGCAGCTGCGTGGCGTCGTACACGTCGAGAACCGCCGGCTCGGCCCCAAGCTCCCGCAGCATCTCGGCCTTCTCCTGCCGCCGCGTAGTCCCCGCCACCTCGTGCCCCGCCTTGACCAGCAGCGGCACCAACTGCCGCCCGATCGCCCCGCTCGCACCTGCCAGGAAAACTCGCACGTCCCGAAGGTAGCGAACGCCATCCCGTGGTTCCTTTGTCCGGATATAGACGACAAAGGAACCACGCTTTGGCGGGAACAAACTGCGGGGGCCATCCCGTGGTTCTTTTGTCGGGCCGGAGACGACAAAGGAACCACGCGATTGGGGGCTAGGGTGTGCGGATGGAGGAACGGGCGCGTTTTCCGGAGGTCGCTGCCAAGGCCGAGCACTACGAGAGCTTCTACATAAAGGCCTGCCGGCCGGACGGGGGGCAGGGGCTCTGGATCCGGCACACGGTCCACAAGCGACCGGGGGCCGAGCCGAATGCGTCGATCTGGTTCTGCCTCTTCGACCGCGACGCTGAGGGCCCGCGGGCGACGAAGGTAACGGTGACCGCCGCCCAGCTCTCGACCCCCGCCGGCTCCTGGATCCGCGTCGCCGACGCGGAGATCGGGCCCGGCCGGGCCGAGGGCTCGGTCGACACCGAGGCGCTCAGCGCCGCCTGGTCGCTGACCTTCGCCGGCGACGGCGAGCCCTGCAAGTACCTCCCGGCCGACTGGCTCTACAAGGCGCCGCTGCCGAAAACGAAGTTCCTCGCGCCCTTTCCCGACGCCCGCTTCCAGGGCCGGCTCGAAATCGACGATACCTCGATCGAGCTCACCGGCTGGCCGGGGATGATCGGCCACAACTGGGGCTCCGAGCACGCCGAGCGCTGGGTCTGGCTCGAGGGCACCGGCTTCGCCGACTCGCCCGGCACCTACTTCGACGCCGGCGCCGCCCGCGTCCGCCTCGGCTCCCGCACCAGCCCTTGGATCCCCTCCGGGATGCTTGTCCTCGACGGCGAGCCGCACCGCCTCGGTGGCCTCGGCGCGATCCGCTCGGCGCAGATCGAAGAGCGCCCGACCGTCTGCAGCTTCACCCTCCCTGGCAAGAACATCCTCGTCCACGGCCGCGTCAGCGCCCCCCGGAAGGACTTCGTTGGCTGGGTCTACGCCGACCCCAAGGGCCCCGAGCACCACACCGTCAACTGCTCCGTCGCCGACCTCGAGCTGACGATCGAACGCCCGAGCCTGCCGCCCCGCCGGCTCACCCTCAACGCCGGCGCCGCCTACGAGCTCGGCATGCGCCCAGACCAGCAACAAGTTCACGGCATCCCGATCCAGCCCTACCCCGACGGCTGAGAGCCCTTTTTCCAAGCGGTCGACCCAGTCAAATTCGCGCGCGCGAATTTACTCAAATTAATTGAGTGCATAGGGAACTCCCGGTATGAGTGCGCCAGGGAGGTGGGGAGAAATCGAGGAATGAAAAGTGATTCGCAACCGATTCAAGTTCAGCGTGCTCGTCCTGGCGGCGTGCCTGACCGTCGGTGCCGTCGGCGCCACTGCGGCGCAGGCCGGCACGTTCAAAGCCGAAAGCTATCCCGCGAAAATCACAGGCGAACAGACGACCCAGGTGGTCTTCACCGGCGTGGTCGGAACCTGGAAATGCGGGGGTTTGAGCATGCAGGGTGAACTGAAAGAAGAATCGACGACGCTCAACCTGACCCCGATCTACAGCGAATGCTCGTGGGCGGGGATTGCGGCGACGATCAACATGGAAGGCTGCAAGTACGAATACGTCGCCGGCAACACAGTCGAAGGAAAAGAAAACAAGGTCCAGGCGACGATGAACATCAGGTGCCCGGCTGGAAAAGAAGCGAAATTGACGCTCACCGGCGGCTGCACGCTGAGGATCCCGGAACAGACCGGACTGGGCTCGGCCACTGCGGAAACGACACTGACGTCGCCGTCCGTCGTCGACCTCCAGTTGAACATCACGGGTGAGACCTACCGGGTCGAAAACGGGGCTCTCTGTCCCAACAGCCCCGCGAACGGGACTTACACCAACGGCACCCTGTCGGGTGTGGAGAGGCTCTTGGCGGAGAACGCCGAAGCGAAACAGCTCGGCTTCTCGGTTCGCTAGATCTTCTGGAGGGGGCTTAGTGGCCCCCTCCAGAGACCACCTTCTGGAAGGTCATCCAGTCCGAGTAGCCGCTGAGCGCGGACTCGAGGTCGGTGCCGGTGACGGTGCTGACACCGGCGGTGCCGTAGAGCTTCGCTTCGATGATTCGAGGAGTGAGGCCGGTCTTCGTGATCACGACTTTCTTCAGGCGGCCCTGGAGGTAGCCGCCGAGCTTGGCGCTGATTTCCGGGCCGCTGAATTTCAGCGTCCATTCGTGCAGGGGGCAGAGATAGTCGTAGGGGTCGGGGACGCCTTGCAGGTAGGGGATCGCCGGCCCGCCGAAGACGTTCTGGATGCTTTCGGTGTGGCCGCCGGAGCAGGCGGAGAAGAGGGTCTCGGCGATGTGCCCGCCGTACATGACCACCTGGCCGCGGGTCGCTTCGGCGGCTTCGTTGCTGCGCGCGTACTCGCTTTCGAGCCCTTTGTAGACCTGGCTGCGGGTGTCGGCGTAGAGGTCGAAGCCGTTGCCGCCGACGCCCCCGGTCAGCGCGAAGGAGCGCGAGATCACCGCCTGCGCCTTCAGCTCCTCCAGTGGCCAGGAGGGCGGCGACTCGTTCGGGATCACCCCTTTCACGTAGGCCTCGAGGGCGAGCGCGTTGACCACGTTCAGCGAGCCGGCCTGGCTTTCGGTGGGCACCGTCTCCAGCGCCCCGCGGTAGGTGTCATAGCCGGCGATCGTGATCTTGCCGGGGCCGGCCGCGCGCAGTTTGTGCCCGCAGTTGGCAAGCGGTTTGCCGCCGGAGCTGCGCAGCTTCACCGCGTTGCCGACGCGGTGCGCCTCGTAGCTGCGCTGCGGGTTGAGGCGCAGGCCGCAGGCGCTGGTCGCGTCGCTGAAGCCGACATCTCCATCCTCGATCCCCAGCAGCACCCGCACCACCCGCGCTTCCTGCAGCGTGCCGAGACTCGTATCCGAGTAGTAGTGGCCGAGGATGAAGCGGTAGTCCTTGCCGTGCAGGGCGTAGCCGTAGGCGCCGTAGGCACTCAGTCCCACCCCGTGGCCGAAGCCGCGCCCGTGGACGACCCAACTGACGCTGGCATCGGCGTTGAGCGGGTAGACGGAGAGCAGGGCGAGCGCCGCCGCGCAGGCCGCCGTCAGCGCGCTGATCCTGTTCATGGCCTTGGACATCTCCGAGAGAACAGATTCAACGTTGCGGAGTAGCGGCCTGCATCAGCGGGGGCGTACCCTGGACGTACACCCCGATTTCGAGGAGGCCCGATGGCGACGCAGACTGTAGAGGCAACCGATCACAAGCTCCTCGCCGCCGGCGAGTGGCAGGAGACGGGCGAGTGGACCGAGGTGAAGAGCCCCTACGACGGCAGCGTCGTCGGCCGGGTCGCGCAGGGCGACGAGGCGCTGGTCGAGCGGGCGATCGAGGCCGCCAACGAAGCCTTTGAGACGGCGGACTTTCCCCAGCACGCCCGCGCCGCGGTGCTCGACCGCGCCGCCGAGCTGGTCGCCGAGCGCAAGGAAGAGCTGGCGGCGACGATCGCCGCCGAGGCCGGCAAGCCGATCAAGACGGCGACGGTGGAGGCCGAACGCTGCGTCTCCACGCTCGAGTTCTCCGCGGTCGAGGCGCGCAAGCTGACCGGCGGCACGGTGCCGATGGATGCCGCGCCCGCGGGCGCCGGCAAGCTCGGCGTGATGCTGCGCGTCCCCTACGGCGTCGTCGGCGCGATCAGCCCCTTCAACTTCCCGCTCAACCTCGTCGCCCACAAGCTCGGCCCGGCGATCGCCGCCGGCAACGCGGTCGTCCTCAAGCCCGCCGGCCAGACGCCGATCTCGGCCCTGAAGCTGGCCGAGATCCTGCTCGACGCGGGCCTACCGCAGAACTGGCTCTCGGTCGTCCCCGGCCCGGGCTCGAAGGTCGGCAACAAGATCGTCGAGCACCCGCTCACCCGCGCGATCACCTTCACCGGCTCGGCCCCAGTCGGCTGGGACATCCGCTCCAAGGTGCCGCACAAGAAGGTCAACCTGGAGCTCGGCTCCAACGCGCCGCTGATCGTCGCCGAGGACGGCGATTGGGAGGCGGCCGCCGACAAAGCCCAGATCCACGCCTTCTCGCACGCCGGTCAGAGCTGCATCTCGATCCAGCGCATCCTCGTCCACGAGTCGATCGCCGAGGAGTTCACGCAGCGGCTGGTCGCGAACGTCGAAGGGCTGACCGTCGGCGACCCGCTCGACGAGGGCACCGACGTCGGCCCGCTGATCACCCCCGACGACCGCGACCGGGTCAAGGAGTGGATCGACGAGGCGGTCGCCGGGGGGGCGGAGCTGCTGACCGGCGGCGAGCTGGTCGACGAGGGCCGCTGCCTGGCGCCGACGCTCCTGAAAGCCCCGCCGAAAGAGGCGAAGGTCTGGTGCGAGGAGATCTTCGGCCCGGTGGCGACGATCGACACCTTCTCGGTCTTCGAGGAAGCGCTGGCGATGGCCAACGACTCCAAGTTCGGTCTCCAAGCCGGCGTCTTCACCCGCGACATCGGCAAGGGCCTCGAGGCCGGCCGCACGCTCGAGTTCGGCGGCGTCCTGATCAACGAGGTCCCGACCTTCCGCGCCGACCAGCAGCCCTACGGCGGCGTCAAGGACTCCGGCAACACCCGCGAGGGCCCGGCCTACGCGGTGATCGAGCTGACCGAGGAGCGCTTCGTCACCCTACAGGGCTGATCCTACGCCCGCCCCCGCCCGCACCCAGTTTTGGGGCGGCGGAGTACGCAGATCGTCCA
>JBQCEW010000395.1:0-7147 GCA_051959815.1 Solirubrobacterales bacterium | reverse complement strand
CGATCTACTTCACCCGCGAGGCAAAGCTGCTTCTACCCCCGCCAGGCTTGCCAGTACCTGTGCAGACGGCGGCTGAAGTCCTCGGGGCGCTCGGCATAGAGGCGGCGCCCAAGCGGGAGCGCTTCCCCGGCGAGCTGCTCCTGCCGGCGACCGATCGCCACTTCCAACGCCACCGTCTCCGCCTCGCCGAGCCGCCTCTCACCCAAGTCCTTCCGCAGGGCCGCAAAGTCATGGTGCTCGCCCAGCAGTTCGGCGAGCCTGTGGGCCTCCTCGGCATTTGCGCCCAGCACCTGCGGCCAAATCCCTTCCAGCAGCCGCAGCTCGTACCAGAGATCCTTTGCTCGTTTCCGCCACGCGTGGAAGTCCTCCTCGCCGCGACTGGCCTCAGCGGCCTCCATCGCCTGGCGCCCGCGGCGATAGGTCCGCCTCAGCGGTGTCGCAATCGTCTTCCAGGAATCGCCCTCAAGTTGCCAGTCCTCGATGCTGAGCAGACCGGCCTCAATCAGCTCGATCGCCTCGGCCATCGCGCGGTCGCGGTCGATGTTGGCCGCGGCCTTGCGATCGCTATCGAGGCCCTGCCGCCACGTCTCCACCGCCTTCGCCGGCAGCCCGCCCTCCTTGGAAAGGGCGGCCAGCGTCTCCAGCTTGACCTCTGCGTCGCGCGCCTGCGAGAGCGCCCGCCCCGCGGCGCGGAAGCGCGCGTTTTCCCGCCGGTAAGCCTTCTTGCCGAGCTCCTCACGCAACAACCGCAGAACCGCCCGCAGTTTCTTCATGTCCTTGCGCGCCCCGTAGATCGCCTCGGCCGCGTCGGCTTCAGCGGTCGCGGCGGAGCGAAGCCGCCCAAGCGCCGCTTCTGCCCGACTGGCGGCAACGCAGGTCAGTCCCGCCGCCAATCCCTCGCCGCGGATCAGTTCGTAGGGGTGGCCACGATTCGAAGGCACCCCTTAGACATAGCACCGGGAGGCCGCGGCCGCGATCAATGCCCGCACCCGATTGGTTAACGAGCTTTACCCCATCAAAGAATGCTGAGAGGAGCTTTCCCCCTGCACCCGCAGGGTTTTGGACAGCTTACGGGTGACATGAAGTACACGATGTACTTGTCAGACGTTTTTTCGGAGGTATCGTCGAGTACCTATCAACAAGCTGATCAGTTACAACGTCGCTGAAGACGGGGTCCGGCAAGCGGTGCCCAGGGTTTTTGCGCCGCCGAGCCCCTCGATTCCCGACGTCCTGCGTCTCGTCAGCGCCGGAGCGGGCGGACCGATCCTGATGGCGCTTGGAGCTGGGCCGCTACGGACGGAACAGCTGACCACACTGATCCAGGACTTCTCCCCTCGCAGCGTATACCGGCAGGTGAGCAAGATGAGGGAGGTCGGCCTGATCGACCGACACGAAGAACCGGGTGTCCCCTCGAAAGTGCTGCTCAGCTTGTCCGAGCCCGCGGGTCGCGAGCTCTTCCACCTGCTCCGAGACGCCCGCGTCCGTTCGTGGTCCTCGCTCAACCTGCTGGCCGAGCTGTGGGAGCTCGGCTTTATCGAAGAGCTGAGCCGGGAACCCCGCTCCCTCACCCAGTTGGCCAGCACGGTGCCCCACATGACCTACCACCAGGTGAATCGGCGGATCGGCCTGTTCCTCTCCCATGGCCTCCTCCTGGCCTCTCCTCCCAAGGGCCACCGCAAGCGATACAACCTCTCCGATCTGACCCGTCATCGCATGGCGTTGATCGCCGCGCTCGGGCGCTGGCAGCGCCACCTCCTCGCCGATAGAGCGGCAGGGCTGACGATCGCGGAGATGGCGACGGTGCTGCGGGCGAGCCTCCCGCTCCCGGCCTTGCCGCAGTACGTCGGCATGACCGTCGAGCTGACCGTCTGGGAGACGCCAAACGGAAACGGCCAGCGGATCACAGAGACGCTCCAGGGAACGATCGACAGCGGGGGACGGATGTGCTCCAACGGAAAAGTCGCCCAGCCGGTCGACGGATCGGCGGCGGCCACCGTCAACACCTGGCTCGGCGCTCTGCTCGACGGCAAGCGGGGAAGGATCCAGGTGCGCCGCGATCTCCACCTGGTCGATTCCTTCCTCAGAAGGCTCTACGACGTCCTCTGGGAACCGGAAGAGGCTGCTTTCCCCAGCTACCGCAGCGCCTGGAGCTAACTTCCGATCCGGCCTTCGAGGCCCTACGTAGGATTGAGGCGTGCCCACCCGCCGGCTCTGCCTCTTCGCCCTCTGCTCCGCCGGCTTTCTCCTCAGCGCCACCGTTGCCGCCGGCGAGGGGCAAAACGAACCGTTCTTTCCGCATGCCGGCAGCCGCGCGTACGACGCCGGCCACTACCAGGTGGAACTGACCTACTACCCGGGGCAAGGCGGCCTCGTCAAGGCAAGGACCAGGATGTCCGCCGTTGCCGAGCGGCCGCTCCAGCGCTTCCCGCTCGACTTCGTTGGTCCGCGCGTGACCGCGGTGCGGGTTGACAACAAGTCCGCTCGATTCGAACGTAAGAGCGGGAAGCTCTGGGTCGTTCCTCCGCAACCGATCCCCGCGGGCAGCCAGTTCGAGTCCGAGGTCAGGTACGTCGGCAGGCCGCCGACGATTACCGACGCCGATGGAACGCAGGAGGGCTGGTACCCAACCGACGACGGAGTCCTTGCCGTCGGCGAGCCGCAGGGAACGTCAGCGTGGATCCCCTGCAACAACGTCCCGACCGACAAGGCCAGCTTCGCTTTCGACGTGAGAGTGCCGAAAGGGCTGAAAGCGGTTGCCAACGGGCGGCTGTCCAAGATCGAAGCCGTCGGTAACAGCGTCCGCTTCCGCTGGACCGAACCGAAACCGATGAGCACCTACCTGGCGGTCCTCGACATCGGCCGCGGGCGGATCGTCAAGAGTGGCGTCGACGGGCGCCCGGCCTGGACCCTGATCGATCCCCGCCTGGCGAAGCAGTCGCGGCCGGTGCTGGCGGCGCTGCCCGAGATCGTCCACTTCGAGAGCAAGATCTATGGCGACTACCCATTCCCCACCGCCGGGTCGATCGTCGACTACGCGCCGGGGCTCGGCTACGCGCTGGAGACGCAGGGGCGGCCGATCTACCCCTACGTCCCGGACCTGACCACGGTCGTCCACGAGACCGCGCACCAGTGGTTCGGCGACTCGGTCGGGCTGATGCGGTGGCCGGAAATCTGGCTCAACGAGGGCTTCGCCACTTGGACCGAGTGGTACTACGCCGAGCGCCACGGCCGCCGCAGCGCCGAGGAGATCTTCAACCGCCTCCACCGCGTGCCGGCGTCGAACGAGGAATCTGGGACCCGCCCTCGGCTCACCCCGGCAGCGCGAAGCACCTCTTCGGCCCCTCCATCTACATAAGGGGCGCGATGGCGCTGGAGGCACTGCGACTGAAGATCGGGACGCAGCCGATGCCGCGCCTGCTGCGAAGCTGGGCCACCGAGCACCGCTACGGCAACGGCACGATCAAGGAATTCATCGCTCTCGCGGAGAAGATCGCGGGACGCAACCTCGACCCTTTCTTCCAGCGCTGGCTCTACCGGCGCGGCAAGCCCTGATGGAGGCCCGATGACCCGCACCCGCCGCATCCTGCCGCTCGTCCTCGTCCTGCTCCTCGCCGCGGCGCCGAGCGCGAGCGCGCGGCCGCTGCGCCTGGGGCCGCCGGCGCGGGTGCAGATCGGCGCGGCGCGGCTTGGCACCTCTGCAACCGGCCAGGCCTCGGTCCTCATCCCGGTGCGCTACCCGATCCAGCTCGCCGGTCAGTTGGTGGAAACGCGGATCGCCCTCGTCCGACCCGGCGCCGGCGTGCTGCGCTCCTGGGTTCTGCACGAGCGCCTCTCCAGCGGCAGGGTCCGGCGACCGGAGCGGCGGCGAGCGTTCACCTTCGTGCACCGGCTCGACCTCCAGCCCGACCTGGCGCAGCAGCTCGGCGAAGGCGTTGTGGTCCGAACCGTGGCTAGCGCCAGACTCGACGTCAACGGCGACGGGAAGCTGGAGCTGCGCTCGGCCGACCGGCGGCTGAGCAAGCTCGTGTCGAGCCCCGACAACCGGCCTCTTTGCAGCAGCATCCCCCACCTGCGGGTCCAGCCCGGTGAGCGCGTCTCGGTGCCGCTGCCGGCTTGCGACACCGCAGTCGGTTGGGCCGTTCTGAGGGGAGACACCCACGGCTCCGCCCGGGTCCGCCACGGGCGCCTGATCTACCGCGCTCCGCGACGCTTCCGCGGTCGCGAGGCAGTGGTGCTGGTTGCCAGACGGCTCCATGTCGGCGCCACCGCCTCCTCGCCACAGCGTCTCGCGGTCGCCTACGCCCAGGTAACCGTCGGGCCGCCCAGCCCCGAAGTCGTCGTCCGCGCCCTCGGAGACTCGGTCACCGCCGGCTTCGGCTACTACAGCAACGGCCGCCCGATGACGTTCGCGCACCTGTTCGAATGCCGGCCGCCGAGCAAGGGCTACGACGACGCCTGCTCCTCCAACTCGCTCGTCACCAACAACAAGCAGGCACTCGAATACGCCCCCGACTACGGGCTCTCGAACAACATCTCTTGGGCTGCGCAGTGGGCGAACGAGCACGGCGTCACCAACTTCGAGAACGTCGCCGTCAGCGGCTCGGCCCCGGGCGACTGGGCGCCGGGAGGGCAGTTTCACGAAACGACCGAACGGATCGAGTCCGAAGACCCCGACTACGTCCTGATGACGATGGGCGCCAACCCGCTGCTCTCGGAAATGCTCTTCGGCGTCGACAACATGGGCTGCGCGATCTACTCGCAGATCTTCGGCGGCTACAGCGAATGCATCGAAAGGGCATTCGGGGAAGTGCACCTGCGGGAAAACCTGAAGCACCTCTACACCGACCTCGTCCAGCACACGAGCGCGACGATTTACCTGATGCAGTACCACCTCTCGGTCCCCTCGGTCGCGCTCGCCTACAGCGCCACCCAGATCGCCGAGATGGGACAGTTGCTGAACCGTGAAATCGCCTCCGTCGCCGCCGAAGTGAACCCGACGCGGCTGCGGGTGGTGACGCCGCCTCACTTCAACGTCGGCATCGACATCTCGCCGGTCTACCCGTCGAACTTCACCTGCTCGCGCTGGGGCTACATGGTCGACGGCCCGAGCGTGCAGTCGACCCCGACCCAAGACGAGCTCGAGGTCCTGCACCCGTTCTCATTCTGCGACGGCCCCGAAGGCGGCGGTCCGCCCTGGGTGATCAGCGGCGACACCGGCATCCATCCCAGCGCCGCCGGCTACGCGCAGATGGCCGCGCAGGTCCCGCCGCCGACGGGCTAGGGCTTGCCGCGGCCGAAAAGAGCGTCGGCGTTCGCTTCGAGGAAGGCGAGGAAGATTTCCTCGAAGTTCGCTTCTTCCAGCGTCTGCGTGTCCACCCCGAACTTCTTCAGCAGCACCGGGAAGGGCGTATAGCCTTTGGGGTGTGGTAGCCGGGTGATTTCGTTGACTTCGTTCAGCCTGATGATCAGTTCGACTTCGAGTTCTTCGTTGTGCGGGAGTTCGACGTTTACGCGGGTTTCCAGATAGCGAATGACCCCGTGTTTATCGATGTTGAGGAGGGCAGTCGCTTTGGAGCCTTCCACCTGCTTCTCCAGTTCTTCCAGTTGTGGCACCGACGGAAGGCCGAGGGCTTCGAGCTGCGCGTTGCAAGCGGGGTCTTCGGTCAGCTTGACCACCTCCTGGAAAGCCGCCGGAAGGTCGAGTTGTGCAGTCACCGCGTACGCGTTGGTCCCGTCGGGGAGCTGGGTCAGGCCTTTGTAGGAGTTGTCGCCTTCGAAGTGGACGTGGCTCAAGACTTCGGAGAGATTGAAATCGCCCGCGGCTTCCACGCAGGCACCCGCATTGCCCGCGCCTTCTTCCCCTTGCGCTTCTTCGAACTTCGACTTCAGCTTCTCGAACCTCGCGCTTCCCGGTCGGTAGGTCGTCGCTATCCCCGGGGGGCCGTAAGTGAGCACGATCCGGTCGTTCAGCAAGGTCAACCCACCGCTGAATTCGATTTCGCGGCCGCCCAGCGGACCCCTGGATTCGATGCCCATGTCCATCTGCGGCATCTTGCCTTCACCCATTCCCATGAAGTTCCCGACGATGCGCATGTTCACTTCTTCCGGTCGTCCGGGCATGTAGCGGTCGATCTCGAACGCGACTTCAAGCTCGCCGCTCCTGACGCCCTGGAAGCCCGCAACTTCGGCCATCCCCTGGGGGTCTTCCGGCAGCGTCACCGTTCCCCCGCCCCCACCGCCGCCGCAGGCGGTTACGCCGAGTGACAGAAATGCAAGAAGCAAAAGTGCTGCAAATTTGCGAGTGACCATCTTTGGGTACTTCCTCGTAAAAGAAAGAGAACTGTGAGTATTCTAAGCGGAATTGCGTAGATCTGCCCCTCCTGCGGACCAGGCAGCGGGAGAATGGCCCGATGCGCAGGCGTTTTCTGGTTGCCCTCGATTCCTTCAAGGGGACCTTCGGCGCAGCGGAAGTCGTCGATGCAATCGCCGAGGGGATCGAAGCGGAGGGCGGTGTCGCCTACCGCTGCCCTGTCGCCGACGGCGGCGAGGGGACGATGGCGGTGCTGCTGGAAGCGCTCGGCGGGGAGCGTCGCACGGCGGTGGTCCACGACCCGCTGCGGCGGCCGATCGAAGCGAGCTTCGCGCTGCTTGGCGAGGGCGGAACCGCGGTCGTGGAGACGGCGCAGGCATCGGGGCTGCCGTTACTGGCGCCGGAGGAGCGCAACCCAGAGCAGGCGGACACCTTCGGCACCGGCGAGCTGATCGCGGCCGGCGCAACGCGGGTCCTCGTCGCCGCCGGTGGCAGCGCCACTACCGATGGCGGTCGCGGCGCGATCGAAGCGCTGCGGCAAAGCGAGGGCGGGCGGGAGGTCGCGATCGAGGTGCTCTGCGACGTGCGGACGCCGTTCGAGGCCGCCGCCCGGGTCTTCGCGCCGCAGAAGGGCGCCGGCCCGGAGGCGGTCGCACGGCTGAGCGAGAGGCTGCAGGCCTTTGCCGCCGAGCTCCCTCGCGACCCGCGAGGCTTGGCGATGAGCGGCTGCGCCGGTGGCCTCTCTGGCGGTCTTTGGGCCCACGGGGCCGAGCTGCGCGCCGGCGCCGACTTCGTCCTCGACGCCCTCGACTTCGATTCCCGCCTCGCCCGCGCCGA
>JBQCEW010000394.1:0-8270 GCA_051959815.1 Solirubrobacterales bacterium | reverse complement strand
GTTTCTTCTTCAAGCACGTGCGCGCCTCGTTGTGCCGATGGTGCCTGTGCGCGCACTTCCTATGAGTCGGAGTCCCGGAGGCGACTGAAGCCAGAAGGAAAAGGGAGGCGCAAGCGAAGACAAAAACCGCTGCACGCACCGCCGAACCGCACCTCTTTTCCAGCGCCAGGTTCATGGGGGTGCGAGGCTTATCGGTGTTCGCAGGGCGCGCTTTAGGTGGGCTACTCGATTTTCGTGGACGTTCATCAACAACCGTCCAGGGCCATCGGCCGCCCGCGGAAGACCAGGCGGCCTCCGTTCGTTCATCTGATGTGGCTGCGGCTCACGATCCAGAGCACGAGCTACTGCTGACCCTGGCTGGCACCGCCGAGCGCCGCCGGCACAGCGAGGAGCAGGTTCAGCAGCTCATCCCTCGCGTCGACTGGAGTCGCCTCGAACGACTGCTCGAAGACGGCCGGTTGTTTCCAAGCCTCGGACCGCGCCTTGCCGAGCTGGTCCCCTCCGCCGCCGCGGCTCGCTTCCTGGAGGCACTCGCGCAAGCGCGCCAAGCGGCCGGGAGCGACGAGATCGTGTACCAGCTCACCTTCGGGCAGGTGCACACCGCGCTGAGCGAGCGCGGCATCCGCTCGGCGCTCCTCAAGGGCCCGCTCCTCGGTCGCGCCGCTTACGGCGAAGCCGGTCGCAGGCTCTGTAGCGACGTCGATGTCCTCGTCCCGGCCGAGGACCTGAACGAGGCGGCCGCGGTTCTACGAGATCTCGGCTACGCGCCGCCGACGGATTACCTCGACGAGGGCGGCCTGCCGCTACTCCACCTGACGATGGTCCACTCCCAGAACCGGCTCCCGTCGGTTGAGCTGCACTGGCGCATCCACTGGTACGAGCGCGACTTCGCCCGCCGGCACCTGCTGCCGTCGGAGCCGGACACCCCCGCCGACTGGCGGCCGGCACCCGCCGCCGAATTTGCCTCCCTGCTCCTCTTCTACGCCCGCGACGGGTTCACCGGCTTGCGCTATCCCTCTGACATCAGCGGCTGGTGGGACCGCCATGGGGCCGAACTGGACCCGGCGGATTTCGACCGGATCCTGACTTTCCATCCAGCGCTGCAACCCGCCCTCACAGCCGCCCTCGAGGTCGCCGAAGAAACGATCGGAATCCCCTCGCGACAATTGACCGACGGCCGGGCGCTCGGACGGCGCGGCCGGGTAGCGGTCCGCCTCGCCGATCCCCAGCCCTACCGAAGCCTCGAGCAGGCCTACGCCGAGATCAGCCTGATCGACGGCCTGCTCGCTCCCCGTCGCCTCCTCGGCGAGTACGCGCGCCGTCAGATCGCGCCGCCTCCCGCGGTGATCCGCGAACACGCCGAACGCGCCGGGGACAAAGCGGTCAGCCGCGTCGGCTACAGCGTCCGCACCCTGCTCCGCTACGCGCTGGCGCTGAGCCGAGTCGTCGGGTTACCGCTGGGGACGAGGGTGAGGTTCGTCAGGTAGCTGCCGTCAGACACCTGGCCCGCGCAGATTCATCTTCAGCAACTGCAGGTGTTCCCAGGGGAAGTAGGAGAGGATTTCCCGCGGGTACATCCCTTCGAAGTAACCGTCCAGGCCGTGGTAGGGGTCGGTCCCGGTTCGGGTCGGGTCCTCGGCGTTGAAGGAGACGTCCTGCGAGCGGTTGAAGACGAAGATGCCGTAGCGCTGGGCAGCTTGGGCCATCAGCCGGGTGATCCGCGGCATCCGCAGCTTCGAGAGTTCGAGATTGGGGTCCAGCCTCAGGTGTGCTCCCAAAGGCAGCGAGAGAGGGTCTTCGGAGGTGCCGTCGCTGCGCTGCGCCGGCCAGGCCCAGACGCCGGCGCGCCCGTTGGGGATCGCCATCTGCAGGGCGTGGTTGATGACCCCGCGTTCGAGGTCTTCGAGGGTGATCAGGCCCCCGATCACGCCCATCGAAGTGGAGGAGTCGCCCCACCAGGGCTTCGCTCCCGGCCAGGAACTCGCGTCGTAGAAGCCGGAACCTTCCGAGACGCTCTGGGTGGCACCGCCCCAGTCGGCGTGCCACCCGTCGGCCTCATGGGAGGCCCGCCAGAGTTCCCAGACGTCGTCGCTGGCCGGCTGCCAGATCACCAGCTTCGCGTCGGTGCCGGCGGCGGGCTGCGCCCCCGCCGGAATCGGAACGCGCCTGAAGGCTTCCTGCAGGGCCGGGGCGTTCGGAGCATCCAGGCTGACTTTCTTCAGCGGTTGGTTGGCGGGCACCCGGTAGAGGGGGACGCTCCATTCGGTCGTGTTGATGCTCGGTCCGGCATGGCTTTCGAGCTCCCGGTCGACCTCGGCCCGGAAAGCTCCCACCAGCGCCTGGGAGTTGGGATCGATCGGCGAAGCGGCCGGCAGCGACGTGTTCCAGTAGCTGGTAGGAGCGTAGAAGCGATGAGGGGGGGCGGGCAGCGCCGCGGCGGTTGCGAGCTTGGGACGCGGGGGGCGGGCGCGAGCAGGTTCGGCATCGCCACAGCCGCTGGCGAGCAGGAGGACGACCAGCGCCACGGCGGAGAGAACGAGGAACGAGCGGGCTCGTCCGCTCCCGGCCACTACAAGCTCCACCCGGCGAAGGTCTGGCCCGTCAGCTCGCGCAGGCGCGCGGTGTCATCGGCATAGAGCCCCTGCAAGCGCCCCCGCAGCTCGTCGCCGAGGCTCTGCTTTTCCAGCTTCGGCCAGAGCATGCGCTCGACCGACCCCCGCAGTCCCTTGCGCCAGCGGCTCGGGATCAGCTTCAGGGGACCGGCGGGCCGCATCATCAGGGAAAGGCGGGCGTAACGCGGCGAGTAGACGCGCCGCTCGGTGCTTTTCAGCAGTTCGGCATCGAACTCATCCGAGCGGAAGCACGCGTCGACGTCGAGGAAGGCGAACACCGATTCCAGCACCTCGTCGCGCCGGGCGAGCAGGTCCGCCTGGTCGATCACCATGATCTGGTCCTGGTCGAAGTGATCCAGGTAGAGCTCGAGCTGGCGGCCGTAGAAGCCGGGACAGAGGCAGACGTCGTAGGGGTCGTCGAGGTTCGCGAAAGCCTCCTCGAGCGAGCGTTTCTCCCCCATCCAGGAGACGCGGTGCTGGTAGTGCGAGAGGACCCGCTCGATCGGGTCGCGCACCATGTAGATCAGCCGGGCATCCGGCACGGCCTCCTTGATCTTCCTCGCAACGCCTTCGCGCCGGGGGGCGTTGGCATAGCTGACCGAGGCCTCCCCCCTCACCCGGAAGGCGGGGTCGAACAACTCTTCATAGGCATCCAGCGTCGCCACCCTCCCCATCGGGTAAGGCACTCCGTTCTCGGGGCCGGAGAAGAAGTTCGGCTCCTTCTCCGCTGACATTTGGATTTCCGTATGCAGGCTCAGGTAGTGGTGAAGGCTCGTGGTGCCCGCCTTCGCAGCTCCGATGATGAACAGGTTCGGCATCGCCTTTGTCATCTAAACCCCCCGCTTGGACTTGGTTGTGGTGCTCTGGAAGCGTCGGCCGCAACCGCCGGCGAGCCGTAGGCAAGCCCGGCCCAGAGCAGCAGCAGGACGACCGGGAACGGCTGCTCGTGGGGATCGACGAAGCTGATCACGGCGAAGAAGAGGGCGAGGGCGAGCAGGCCCAGCCGCCACGGCCGCAGCGCCGGGTCGCCGCCGCGCCGGAAGATCGCGCTGAGCACAGCCGCGACCAGGGAGAAGAGCCAGAGCGCAAGCCCGACCAGGCCGAGTTCGACGGCGTAGGCGAGGTAGGTGTTGTGCAGCGGCAGCGTTTCGTGGGGTTCGCCGATCGTGATCCCTTGGACGATGCCGCTGAGCGGATAGTTCTGGGCCTGGCGGAAGTAGCCGGTGCTGTTCTGTTTGTAGCGGTCCCAGCCGAAGCCGAACAGCGGCTTCGCGGCGACCATCCGCAGCCCGGCGTCGGTCTGGTTCTGCCGGTCCCAGACGCTGACGCTGTAGGAGGCCCGCTGCGCCGTGTTGTTGGCGAGCTGCGTCGAGAGCACCAGGGCCAGGGAGATGACCACCAGGGTCGCCGCCACGCCCGGGACCAGCCAACGCCGGCCCTTTTGGGTGGCCAGCGCGGTACCCACCGTCGCCACCACCGCCCCGATCCAGACCCCGCGCTCGAGGGTCGCGAAGCAGGCGAACAGGCAGGTCATGCCGGCCAGCATCGCCAGCAGGCGCGCGCGCCGGTCCCTCCACCGCTGCAGGGCCATCACCGAGGCGACCGCGCAGGCGTAGGTCGCGAAGCCCAGCGCCACCGGGCTTTGGAACGCGCCGCTGACGCGGACGGCGCCTTCGGCGCTGATGTCGGTGACATTGATGTAGGAGGGGAAGACGAGCGATCGTGGGCCCACGGCCTCGAACACGCCGGTGACTCCCAGGTAGGCCCCGAGCCCGACCAGCGTAGCCAGGAGGGCGCCGCGCTCCCGCTCGCCCGCGAAGACGGAGGGCGCGAGAAAGAAGATCACGAAGGGGACCAGTCCGAAGACGTCGGTCAGGTGGACGAAGCCTTCTTCGATCGTCAGCGTTCCCGATGCCGCGGCGGACGCGGCCGCGTACAGCACGGCAACCGCCATCACCAGGTGGATGCTCCGCACCTGCAGCTTCGGGAGGCCGGCGATCCCGGGGGCCCGCAGGGCGAACTGGAGGATCACGATCAAGATGAAGAGCCGGTTGACGGGCAGCCCGCCGAGCCCGATCTGCGACCAGCCTCCGGCAAAGATCGTCAGGGCTACGGCGGCGCAGAGGGAGTAGACAGGCGGCTGCTCCCAGAGACGGCGGACGCCGAGCACGCCGAGGGCGATCAGGACCGGCGTCACGAACAGCCAGTGGCCTTCGAGTTTTTCCGGCTTGACCTCGTAGGCCAGCAGGAGCAGCAGGAGCCCGGTGCCGCACCAGATCTGCCAGCTCGGCCGCCGGGTGGCTCGCGGAGAAATCGCGTGCATCAGGAGACCCCTAGACGCTCCAGGCAGAGAGCTCGAGGCCGGTCAGCCGGCGCAGGCGCTCCGCCTCCTCGGCGCAGATTGCCCGCAGCCTCTCCCCCACCTCCCCCTCGACCGAGGGAGTCTCCAGCGGCGGCCAGAGGACCCGCTCCACCGCCCGTCGCACCGAGCGACGAAGGCCCTTGGGGACCCACTGCACGCGGGGCGACAGGTGCTGGTTGACGAAGCCGAGGTAGCCCGGCGAGTAGGTCCGCCACTGGGCGCTGTCAAGCAGCTTCTCCTCGGTCTCGACCCGGCCGGCCTCCGGGTCGACGTCGAGGAAGGTGAAGATCCGCCGCAGGGTCGCCTCGCGATCGGCGAGGAGGTCGCCCTGGTCGACCACCAGCATCTGCTCAGGCGGGAAGTGCTCGCGGTAGAGCTCGATCTGGGTCGCGTAGAGGCTCGAGGCGAGATAGGGAGATAGCGGGTTGAGGTCTTCCAGCGCTTCCTCCAAGGGACGCCTCTCCCCCATCAGCGCCACCCCCATCTTGTAGTGGGAGACGGTGCGGGCGATCGGGTCGCGGACCAGGTAGACGAACTTCGCCCCCGGCACCAGTTCCTTGATCCTCGCCGCCGAGCCCTGCCGCCGCGGATGGGCCGCGTAGTCGGTCGAGGACTCGCCGCGGACGCGGTATCTCGGGTCGAAGAGCCGTTCGTACTCGCCCCGGTCCCAGACCTTGTCGGGCGGATACGGGATGCCGCGGTCGGGCCCGGCGAAGAAGCGCGGCTCCTTGTTCGCGGACATCTGGACTTCCGGATGCTGGTCGAGGTAGGCGTGCAGGCTGCTGGTGCCGGACTTCGCAGCCCCGATGACGAAGAAGGTGGGCAGGGCCATCAGTGCGAGGGTGCGTCGGCGAGCCCTGACGGCACGCCCAGGCGACCGCGCCGACGCTCGAGCAGGACGGCGAGGCCGCAGCCGAGGAGCAAGCCGACGAAGAGGCCGACGAGCCCGTAGAGCTGAGCCTTCGACTGCCGGTCGCTGCTGGCGATGGTCGCGCCGGCGACGAGCGAGACCAAGCCGGCCCGCGGCGCCTGCGTGGAAACCGTTTCGACGTAGCTTTTGCTGATCGCTTCCAGCTTCAGTTTGGCGACATTGCTTGCGGCTTCGGCTTCGAGGCGGCTCTTCGCGCCAGACGGCAGATGGTTCACCTTCGCTTCCGCCTGTCGCAGGCCGACCGCCGCGGCGTGCGCCTCGCCTAGCAGCGCGGTGGACTGCGGGTTGGCGCTGTTCGACCTGCCGACGTAGGCGACGACCGCTTCGGAGGCCACGTTGGCGAGGTTCTTCGCAGCCGTCGCCGAGGGGCCGGTCGCGATCACGCGGAAGACCGGGCTGAGCGGAATCGGCTCAGCCGAGAGCCGGCTCGTCGCGACGCCCGCCGGCAGCCCCAGCTTCGCTTCCACCTGCTTCAGCACCGGTTCGGCGTAGATCGCGCGGCTGAAGACCTCGGCCAGGGAGCTCGCCGACTGGGTGTAGCTCATGAACCCGGGGGAATTCGGGTTCACCTGCCCCACCTGCAAGCTCGACGAGCTTTCGTAGGTGGGGGCGCGCATGGCTCCGTAGGCGAGGCCGAGGGCGGCGAGGACGATGCCGCAGACCGCGATCAGCAGCTTGTGCCTGAGGAGGGCGGTGACGACCGGCCCGTTGGGGCGCTCGAAGATGCCGTGGTCACCGTTGCGGCTGACGTCGCCGTTGATCGGCGGCGGGGGGACCGAGGTCTCCGGTGGCGGGATCGTGGGCACCGGGGCGCCGTGGGGCGCTTGCCCCGTCTCGCGCTTGCCGGTTCCGAACAACGCCACGTTATGAGCAGAGGGCAGAGGGCATGGATCGACCCAATAACGAGCCCCCCGACCGCGAACTTTCACCCTTTCACCGTCGGCGACAAACGTTTTAGGCCTGCCAGCCGTTGATTTCGGTAGATGCCGGCCCTTTTCGACCGTCTCTTGATCCTCCTGCAGGCGGGATTCGCCCTTGCCAGCAGCTATCTGGTGGGATTGCTCCTCGCCGCGCGTGGCGTCGCTCGCGAGCCACGACAGGTGCAGGCGCCGCCGCTCGACCTTGCGCTGATCGTCCCCGCCCATGACGAGGAGCAGGGCATTGAGGCGACGCTCGCCTCGCTCGCCGGCTGCGAGTACCCCGCCGAGCACCGGCGCACGATCGTGATCGCCGACAACTGCAGCGACGGCACCGCCGAGCGCGCCCGCGCGGCCGGGGCCGAGGTCTGGGAGCGGACCGACCCCGAGCGGCGGGGCAAGGGATTCGCCCTCGGCTGGGCGCTGGAGAGGCTTTTCGCGGAGGAGCGCCCGCCCGACGCGGTGGTGATGGTCGATGCCGACTGCACCGCCTCCGCCAACCTCCTCGATGCGATCGCCCACCACCTCGCCGACGGCGCCGAGGCGGTCCAGGTCGACTACGTCGCCGGCAACCCCGAGGAGTCCCCGACCGCCGCCCTGCGCTTCGCCGGCTTCGCCCTGGCGGACACCGTTCGCTTCCTCGGCAAGGAGCGGCTCGGCCTCTCCTGCGGTCTCGCCGGCACCGGGATGGGGTTCAGGCGAAAGCTCCTGGAAGGAGTGCCCTGGACGTCGACCGGTCTGGCCGAGGACGCCGAATTCCACATGCGCCTGACGGCGGAGGGCACGCGGACTCGCTTCGTGCCCGAGGCCTGGGTCAGCCAGGCGGTGCCGACCACCATGCGCGCCAGCTCCGAGCAGCAGGCGCGCTGGGAAAAGGGACGGCTGCAGATGATCCGCGCCTGGGCGCCGCGCCTGGTCGGCTCCGGCCTCGCCCGGCAGGACCCGGTGCGACTCCACGCCGGGCTCGAGTGCCTGGTGCCGCCGCAGTCGGTGCTCGCCCTCGGTGGCCTCGGCGGCCTCGTGCTGGGGGCGGTGCGGCGGCAGCGACTGCTGCTGTCGCTCTCCCTGCTCACCCTCGGCGGGCAAACGGCGTTCGTCTTCGGCGGGCTGCGGCTCGTCCGCGCTCCCGCCAGCGTCTACCGGGCGCTGCTGATGGCGCCGGTCCTGATCGCCGGCAAGCTCGCCCTCTACGCCCGGCTAGTGGGCGGGCGCGGGCCAAGCGGCTGGGTGCGCACCGAGCGCGAGGAGCGCCTGTGAAGCTCGCCTTCGTCTGCTCGGAGTACCCGGCGATCTCGCACACCTTCGTCCTGCGCGAGATCGAGGCGCTGCGGCGGCTCGGCGCCTCGATCACGACCTTCTCGCTGCGCCGCACGCCAGCGGAGAAGCTGCTGAGCGAGCGCGACCGCGAAGCCGCAGCGACCACCGTCGCGATCCTGCCACCGCGCTGG
>JBQCEW010000393.1:0-5493 GCA_051959815.1 Solirubrobacterales bacterium | reverse complement strand
CGTGATCAACCGCGAGCGCCAGGACCACATCCTCACGATCGAGGACCCGATCGAGTTCCTCCACCAGCACAAAAAGTCGATCGTCAACCAGCGCGAGATCGGCTCCGACGCCGAGGACTTCTCCCTCGGCCTCAAGGCTGCCCTGCGCGAGGACCCCGACGTGATCCTGGTCGGCGAGATGAGGGACCTGGAGACGATTGGCACGGCGCTGACCGCGGCGGAGACCGGGCACCTCGTCTTCGCCACCCTGCACACCCAGTCGACCGCCCAGACCGTGGACCGCATCATCGACGTCTTCCCGCCCGAGCAGCAGGGGCAGGTGCGGACCCAGCTCTCGATCGCGCTGCAGGGCATCGTCACCCAGCAGCTGCTGCCGACCGCGGACGGGATGGGCCGCGTCGTCGCCACCGAGGTGCTGGTGCCGACGCCGGCGATCCGCAACCTGATCCGCGAGGGCAAAACGCACCAGATCTATGCCGCCGTGCAGACCTCCGGCGCAGTCGGGATGCAGACGATGGACGCGGACCTGGCCCGCCTGGTGCGCGGCGGCAAGATCAACCGCCAGCTCGCCCAGCAGCGCAGCGCGGTGCCGGAGGAGCTCAAACGCCTGCTCGGCAGCGCGCCGGTGCAGCCGGCGGGCATGGACGGCAACGGATACGCCCAGCCGGCGGGCGCGCCGCCCAGCTACACGACGGGGGGTTAGGCCATGGCCGCCGCAGCCACCACCTTCTCCTTCCGCGCGTTGGATGCCTCGGGCGCCTCCTCCACCGGCGAGATCGAGGCCGAGTCGAAGTCGCAGGTCGCTGAGGCGCTGCGCCAGCGCGGCCTGATCGTCCTCGACGTCACCGAGAAGGCGGCGCCGGTCAACATCGAGGATTTCTTCAAACGCTGGCAGAAGGTCGACATGCGCGAGCTGGCCGTCCTCTCCCGCCAGTTCGCCACCCTGGTCGCCTCCGGCATGCCGATGCTGCGGACGCTGCGGACGCTGGAGGAGCAGAGCAAAGACGAGATGATCCAGGAGGCCGTCGCCGGCCTGCGCGCCGACGTCGAGGCCGGCTCCTCGCTCGAGCAGGCGATGGAGCGGCATCCGAAGGTCTTTGACCGGCTCTTCCGCGCGATGGTCCGCTCGGGCGAGCAGTCGGGGCGGCTCGACGAGGCTCTCGACCGGATCGCCTACCAGGTCGAGAAACAGGACGCCCTGAGGCGGCAGGTGAAATCGGCGATGATGTACCCGGCTGTGGTCTTCGGCTTCGCGATCGTCGTCCTCGTCGCGATCGTCTGCTTCGTGATCCCGGTCTTCGTCGGCATCTTCAAAGAACTCGCCGCAGAACACCCGGAAGAAAGCGCGGCGCTGCCGCCGCCGACCCAGCTCTGCGTCGCGGTCTCCGAAGCGCTTACCGGCTACTGGTTCGTGATCATCCCTGTGATCGCGGTCAGCTTCTTCGTCTTCTTCCGCTGGAAGAAAACCGAACGCGGACGCGACACCTGGGAGCGTCTGATCCTCCGCATCCCGTTCAAAATCGGCGACGTGATCCAGAAGGTGGCGCTGGCCCGCTGGTCGCGCACCTTCGCCGGCTCGGTCTCCGCCGGCGTGCCGATGCTGCAGTCGATCAAACTGACCGGGCAGACGGCCGGCAACATCGTCATCGAGCAGTCGATGGAGGACGTCTACGAGTCGGTCAAGCGCGGCGGCTCGCTCGCCGGCCCGATCGAGGGGAACCCGATCTTCCCGCCGATGGTCGGCCACATGGTGTCGGTGGGCGAGGAGACCGGGCAGCTGGAGACGATGCTCGGCAAGATCGCCGACTTCTACGAGGCCGAGGTCGACGCCAAGGTAAAGGCCCTAACCGCACTGCTGGAGCCGCTGATGATCGTTTTCGTCGGCGGCATGGTGGGCTTCATCGTGATCTCGATGTACCTGCCGATGTTCAGCATCTACGAAAAGATCCGCTAGCTCGCGGCGATGCTGCGGCCGCTCGTCAAGAGGTGGGGGCCTTGCCTCTTGGTCGGGGCCGTCAGTGCCTGGCTTGCTTGGCAGGCCACGAACATCGGCGACTGGGGGGCCGATGGGGGGCCGGCGATCGAAGCGCTGGCGGCGGGGCACGTGGGCGAGTACCTCCGATGGGCGGGGCTGACCGGCCCGTTCGCGACCGTTGTGCAAGCGCCGTTCGTGGCGCTCTCCGGGGGCTCGGGGGTCGTCGCTTACCAGTGGGCGACGTTCCCCTGCCTCTTCGGCGCCGGTCTGGTCGGGCTGTACCTGGGCCGGGTCGCGCGGCGACGTGGGGCTTCCCAGCTGGCGCAGGTCCTCCTGCCGCTGCTCCTTCTCCTCAACCCGATCACCTTCGAGGCGCTGAGGAACGGCCATCCTGAGGAGATCCTCACCGCGGCCCTGCTCGTCGCCGCTCTTGTCGCGGCGGCGGAGAGGCACTCGATGCGCGCCGCCGTGTTCCTCGGCCTGGCCGTCGCCTCGAAGCAGTGGGCGGTGATCGGTGCCCTGCCCGTGCTGCTGGCTCTGCCGGCGCATCGGTTCAAAGCTGGAGTCGCCGCCGCCGCGATTGCCGCCGTGCTCTTCCTGCCCAGCGTCGCGGCCTCGCCCGGCTCGTTCCTGGGCGCGCAGCAGGCGGCTACGGGTACGCCCCAAAATGGAGTGGCCGGACCCGTGAGCCTGTGGTACCCAATGGCCTCGTCCACCAGGGTCGTTTCTTCGGTCAACGGCGAACGGTTCGTCGCGCATGTGGAGCGGGCGCCCTCCTTCGCCGCTTCAATCTCCCACTCGCTGATCGTCCTGCTGGCGCTGGCATTGCCGCTGGCGCTGGCCTGGCGACGCGGCCTGCCGCTCTCTCCCTCAGACGGGTTCGCGCTGCTGGCGCTGCTGGCGCTGCTGAGGTGCGTGCTCGACCCCGTCGACAACTTTTACTACCACGAGCCGTTGTTGCTGGCGTTCGTCGGTTGGGACGCGGTATCGCCGAGAACGGCCCCGCTGCGGACCCTGCTTGCCGTTGCGACGGCGCTGGCGTTTTCGAGCGCTTGGCATGAGGGGACGGGTCTTTCCGCGCTCAACGCCGTCTACCTGCTGGGTGCCGGCGCCCTGGGAGCCTGGTTGGCCTCATCGCTTTTCGGGTGGATTCCCTGGACGCGCGTCCAGAAAACCCAATTTTCTCGCGAGGGAACCCAAATTTCAGGGATCAAGTCTGCGGATCTGCGGTCGATGTAGGGCCTGTGATGAATCTGCCAGTGCCTCGGTGCAAAAGGCAAACCCTCCGCGAGGCGGGGGCGCAAAGCCAACGGGGCTCCCTGACGGGAGTCGGCTGGGCTACCACCGGGGTCGACAGACACCACGTGGCTTCACGCGACGGGGCTCTGGCGCGAACGATTAGGACCATAGGAGGTCACTAATGTTTCTCCAGAATCTCCGGGCCAAAGTAGGCGCCCGGCTCAACGGCGACAGCGAGGCGGGCTTCACGCTCATCGAGCTCCTCGTCGTGATGCTCATCCTCGGCATCCTCGCCGCGATCGCGCTGCCGGCCTTCTTCAACCAGAAGCAGAAGGCCAACGACGCGAAGGCCAAGGAGGCTGCCCACAGCGCCCAGGTCGCGATGGAGACCTGCGCTACCGAAAACAGTGGTAGCTACGCCAACTGCGACGTATCTGCCCTGAAAGTGGTCGAGCCGACGTTGAACAACGCCGCGCTCACCGTTCCAAAACACGAAGCGAGCGCATACGAAGTGACCATCACGGCGGAAACGACCAGCCACACCTTCACGATCGCACGGAATAGCAACGGCGAACTCTCCTACACCTGCACCACCGGCGGAAAAGGCGGTTGTCCGACCGGCGGCAACTGGCAAAGCGGCTGATCCAGTCAGCCAAGCGTGAAGTTGTCGAGGGGCGGGCTTCGTTCCCGCCCCTCGGCGTTTCCGGCCGGATAGGCGCACACCGCTAAGCAGATCTCGCCCTCCAACCGATACATCCTCGATGCCGAAAACTCCTCTCACGACCCTGATCGCGGCGGTCTGCGCCCTCGCGCTCTTCGCCTCCTCCGCCGCAGCGGCTCCGGCTGAATTCGCCGGCTCTTCAGCCGACGGCAGCAAAGTCTTTTTCACGACCGCGGCCAAGCTCGTTCCCGGCGACACCGACAACGGCTTCGTCGACGTCTACGAGCGCTTCTACGATGGGGCGCCGGGGATCGAAACGTACGTCACGCGCGAGATCTCGACCGGTCCGACCGGCGGCAACGACTCCTACGACGTCACCTTCGGGGCCGTCTCCAGCGACGGGGAAAAAGTCTTCTTCAGCACCGCCGAGTCGCTGGTCGCCGAAGACAAGGACAAGTCCCGCGACGTCTACGAGCGGAACACGGCGACGGGCGAAACCATCCTGCTCTCCGGGGGCCCGGCGTCCTGCGCCCCCTGCGGCAATCGGGAAACGTCCGCGACCTTCGTCGGCGCCACGCCGAGCGGCTCGAAGGTGTTCTTCACCACCGACGAAAAACTCGCGGAAAACGACACCGACGAAGCCGGCGACGTCTACGTCCGCGACCCGAACGAAGCGGCCGCCGTCCTGGCGACGCCGGGGGGAACTTCTCCCGTCACCTTCCAGGGAGCCTCCGCCGACGGGACCAAGGTGGTTTTCGAAACCGCCGACAAACTCGAACTCTCGGACACCGACGAAGAAACCGACATCTACGAGCGCGACATCTCCGCCGGCACGACGAAACTGGTCTCGGGCGGCGCCTGCCCGCTTCCGCCTGCCGAATGCATTCCCCTCTACCGGGCCACCGCCGCCGATGGATCGGTCCTCCTACAGACCAAGGCGCAGCTCTCGCTCGAAGACAAAGACACCTCCCAGGACGTCTACGACTGGTCCCCGGCGAGCGGTACCGCAACCCTTGTCTCCACCGGAGCGGAAGGGGAAGAAGGGGCGGGAGCGCACCACGCGGAATTCGCCGGGATCGCCGCTTCCGGCAGCAAGGTCTTCTTCGAAACCGACGAATCGCTCTCGGCGCTCGACACCGACGAAAGCAACGACGTCTACGAACGGTCGAGCGGTTCCACCACGCTGATCTCCGGCGGCAGCGCCCACCTCCCGGCGTTCTTCAACGGTTCCTCCGCGGACGGCTCCACCGTCATCTTCAGCACCAGGGAGGCCCTCGGGGGCGGAGACAGCGGTGAAAAGCTCGATGGCTACGAGCGCACCGGCGGCACTACGACGCTGGTGACGCCGGGCAGCGCGGAATTCGACGGCACCGTGGTCGGCCACTCCAGCGACGCTTCCGCCGTCTTCTACACGACCTCGCAGAAGCTGGCCGCCGCTGACGCCGACTCGAACCCCGATATCTACGAGTGGCCCGGCGGCGGCGCTCCCGCGCTTATCTCGACCGGGCCGGCTGGAGGAAACGGGTCCTTCACTCCCCACTTCGTCGCTGCGTCCGACGATGCGAGCCACGTCTTCTTCACGACCCAGGAAAGGCTTACGGTCGATGACAACTTCTCC
>JBQCEW010000392.1:0-9226 GCA_051959815.1 Solirubrobacterales bacterium | reverse complement strand
AGATGGCGAGGCGGGGGCTGGGCATGTGTTGAGTCCGTTGAAGTTTCAGATGGCGCGCCTGCTTTGTCTCAGCTTTCGTTGAGCGACGAGGTACAGACCCAGGAGCGGGACGCCGAGGAGCGGCGGCTCGAAGTCGAGATGCTGGAGCGCCGGGAAGCGGCGCTGGCGCACGTGGTCCAGTTCGGCGACCCGGTGCTGAAGAGCAAGGCCTCACCGGTCTCGAGCTTCGGCCCCGAGCTGCGGACGGAGGTCGAGCGAATGTTCGAGATCATGCGCGACGGTCTCGGCGTCGGTCTCGCCGCGACCCAGCTCGGCGTCCTCCGCCGCCTGCTCGTCTTCCATGCCGGCCCCGACGGTGAGCCGAGCGCGATCGTCAACCCGGAGATCGAGTGGCTCTCGGAGGAAACCGCCGTCGCCGAGGAGGGCTGCCTCAGCCTGCCTCAGGTGACGATGGACGTTGAGCGGCCGCTCTACGCGCGCTTCAGCGGCCGCGACGTCGAGGGCGCGCCGATCGTGATCGAGGCCGCCGGCCTCGAGGCGCGCGTCCTCCAGCACGAGATCGACCACCTCGACGGCGTCCTGATCCTCGACCGCACCGTCCGCGAGCAGCGCAAGGCAGCGCTGCGGGCGCTGCGCGAGGGCGGCAGCTACAGCCCCTCCGCCGAGGAAGAGATCGGCGAAGAGGGCGAGCTACGCGAGCCGCGCACCGACGCGTGAGGGCCGCCTACCTCGGCACCTCCGAGTTCGCGGCGACCGTCCTGCGGCGCCTGGCGGGATCGCCGCACCGGCCGGCCCTGGTCGTGACGCCACCCGACCGCCGCCAGGGGCGCGGCCGCAAGGTGCAGCCCCCGCCCGCGGCCGTCGCCGCGCAGGAGCTCGGTCTCGACCTGCTGCAGGCGGAGAACGTCAACGAGGAGGCGGCGCTGGAGCGAATCCGCGCTGCCGCGCCGGAGGCGGTGACCGTCTGCGCTTTCGGCCAGTTGATTCGCGAGCCGCTCCTCTCCGAGTTCCCGATGCTGAACGTCCACCCGTCGTTGCTGCCGCGCTGGCGCGGCGCCGCCCCGATCGAGCGGGCGATGATGGCTGGCGACGAGGTCACCGGCGTCTGCATCATGCGGCTTACCGCGGGGCTGGATTCCGGCCCGGTCTGCCTGCGCGAGGAGGTTCCGATCGACCCCGAGGAGGACTTCGCCTCGCTCTCGGCACGGCTGGCGGAGCTCGGCGGCGAGCTGCTCGTCCGAGCACTGGACCTGCAGGCAGAAGGCGCGCTGGAATTTACCGAGCAGGACGAGAGAGAGGTGACCTATGCCGAGAAGATCGATTCGGCCGAGCGGCGCCTCGATCCGGGCCAGTCCGCGGCCGAGTTGGCGGCAAAGGTTCGGGCGCTGACCCCGCACGTCGGGACCTATCTGGAGACCGCCGACGGTGAGCGCCTCGGCGTTCGCCGCGCCCATGTGGTCGACGCGGATGTTCCACCGGGAGCGCTGGACGTCTGCGATGGCGCCCTCCTGCTCGGTTGCGGCGAGGGCGCCCTGCAGCTCGACGTCGTGCAGCCGCCCGGCGGCAAGGCGATGCCGGCCGACGCCTACCTGCGCGGGCACGAGCCACCGCAGCTATGAGCGCGGAGCGCGTCTCCACCGGCCGCGTCTCGCCGGCGCGCTCCCTTGCCTTTGCCACGATCCGCGCAACCTTCGAGGACGGCGCCTTCACCGAGCGCGCCTTCCGCGTCGAGGCCGACCGCCTCGGCCTCGCTGGTCGCGAGCGCGCCCAGGCGCAGCGCCTCGCTTACGGCGCCGTGCAGCGCCGCGGGACCAGCGACGTCGCGATCGAGCGCCTAGCCGGCCGCTCCACCCGCCTGCTCGACCCACCTGTGCTGGCGGCTTTGCGGCTCGGCCTCTACGAGCTGCTTTTCACTGACGCCACCCCCGACCATGCCGCCGTCGACCAGGCGGTGGAGCTGGTCAAGGCGGCCGGCGCCGCGCATGCCGCCGGCTTCGTCAACGCGATCCTGCGCCGCGCCGCACGCGAGCGTGAGCAGCTGACGGAGAGCCTGCTCGGCGACGACTCGACTCCAGCCGCCGTCGCCGTCGCCGACTCGGCCCCACAGTGGCTGGCGGAGATGTGGTGGCGGGAGCTAGGGGAGGAGGCGGCGCGTTCGACGATGGCCGCCTGTAACCGCCGGGCCGAGGTGGCGATGCGCATCAATCCGCTGCGCGCCGATCGCGAGACGATGTTGGCGCGATTCCGGGAGGCCGGGGTGGAGGCGAGCGTCTCCGACGCTGCCTGGCCGCTCGCGGCGCCGGAGATGCTGGTGATCGAGGGCCGCACTGGCGACGCCGTCCCGGCGGCGGTTGCGGCGGGTGAGCTGACGCCGCAAAGCCGCGGCTCCGCTGCCGTGGTCGAGGTGCTGGACCCGCAGGAGGGCGAGCACGTCCTCGATCTCTGTGCGGGCCCGGGAATCAAGACCGGCCAGATCGCCGAGCGGATGGGCGACCGCGGCGAGGTGATCTCGGTCGAGCTCGACCCCGACCGCGCCGGCGAAGTCGCCGCCCAGGCCCGCCGCCTCGGCCTCCGCAGCGTCACCGTGATCGAGGCTGATGCAGCCGAGGCGGGCATGGCACCTGGCTTCGACCGCGTCCTCCTCGACGCCCCCTGCTCGGACCTCGGCACCCTCGCTTCCCGCCCCGACGCCCGCTGGCGCAAGTCACCGAAGACGATTGAGCGCCTGCTCGAGATCCAGGACCAACTACTGCGCAACGCCGCTGCGGTCGTGCGCCCGGGTGGGACCCTCGTCTACTCGACCTGCACGATCTCCCGCCGTGAGAACGAGAACCGCATCGCCGCCCTGTTGCGAGCATCCGAGGCAGGCGAGGTCCCCCCGCTGCAACTGGACGATCTCGCCACCCGCGCACCGGAGCTCGCCGCCCCGACCGAGCCGCGCTGCCTGCAGCTCCGCCCGGACCGCGACCGCACGACCGGCTTCTTCATCGCCCGCCTGATGAGAAAAGCCGACTGACCAGGCATGATTAAGAGATGAGCCACCCCAACCAGTCAGGCTCGGGAGATTCGAATCTCCTGGACCGCGCTCCCTGCCCGAACTGTGGCGAGCCCTGGCTGCGCCCGACCCAGCTGCCGGGCCGCCTGCGCTGCGTCAACTGCCTCAGCCGCTTCGAGCTCGTCTCCCAGTGCCCCAACTGCGGCGAGCACCAGACGATCGCCCGCATGACCAACACGGCGGATATGGAATGCCAGTCGTGCGGAGCATCCATGTTGAGACCCGCGTAGCGCCGCTCGGTCATCTAGGTTCCTGCCGATGAGCGAGCGGATGCGAGAGCTGCTTAAAGAGCCGCGGGTGGCACCCTCAATCCTTTCTGCCAATTTCGGCCGTCTTGGTGCCCAGATTGCTGAGGTGATGGACGCCGGTGCCCGCGTCATCCACTTCGACGTGATGGACGGCCACTTCGTCCCGCCGATCACGATCGGGCCGCTGGTCCTCAGCGGAATCGCCGACCAGGTCCACGACGCCGGCGGGGTCGTCGATGTGCACCTGATGATCGAGGCGCCGGAGCGCCAGATCGAGGAGTTCGCCAAAGCTGGTGCCGACTCAATCACCTTCCACGCCGAGGCAACCCCGCACGCCAACCGCACCCTGTCCGCGGTCCGCGAGACCGGTTGCCTTTCCGGAATCGCGATCAACCCCGGCACTCCCGTCGAGGCGGTCCAAGAGCTCCGAGGCTTGGCCGACATCGTCCTCTGCATGACGGTGAACCCCGGCTGGGGCGGCCAATCCTTCATCGAGAGCTCCCCGGAAAAGGTCGAGCGCCTCGCCCCCCTGGTCGGCAAAGCCCGGATCGAGGTAGACGGTGGCGTGGACGCAGGCACCGCCGGCCCCCTAGCCGCTGCCGGAGCCCAACTCTTCGTAGCTGGATCAGCCGTCTTCGGCGCCGACGACCCCGCGGCCGCATACACGGCTATCGCCAAGGCCGCAGGCGCCTCCTGAGCTGCGACTTACGATCAAGAGGGGGTCGGGTGATGCTCGCCGGACCCTCCCCGCTTTTGTCCGGCGAGTATCACCCGACCCTCTCAACCGCGGGCGATCAGCGCTCCGGTTACCTCCTGCCACCAGGCGCGAGAAGCCGGATCGACATCTTTGTTTTCAGCTCGGCGGGTACACCAATCCGCTAAGGAGCGCCGTCCGCCGATTGCGATCAGCCCGCCGCCGGTGACGGCGAAGCGGCCGTCGGCCAGCGCCACGAGATAGGCGCCGCGCTCGCCACGGTCGCGCAGAACACGCACGATTGGAATGCCGTCGATTTCTTCTCTCAGCTCGCCGTCCCCGCGGGCCGGTCGCACGGTGAAGACCTGGGGCGCGCCGCGCCGCGGCAGCGACGGCGGGGCAGGCCGCCCGAGCGGCCCCTGCGCCCAGCGCTTCGTCAACCCCTCGACTTCGTCCCGCAGCTCGCTGCGGACGAGGATGTGGAGCTCGTCCCCCTCGCGGAGCTCGGTCGAGCCGCGCGGCGGGAGCGCCTCGCCGTCGCGGACGATCACGTTGACCAGCGCCTCGCGCGGCAGTTCGAGGTCGCGCACGGGGTGTCCGGCGGCGGCCGCGCCCGGGGGCAGCCGGTAGGCGACGACGTCGCCGCCCATGCGCCGGATCCGCCCCGACTCAAGCAGCCGCCGAGGCAGCGCCGGCTCCTCGGTGGTCAGCCCGAGGCGCTTGGCGAGCGGCTCGAAGCTGGCGCCCTGGACCAGGGTCGAGCTGACGACGACGAAGAAGACGATCGCAAACAGCACATCGCTCTCTTTGACCCCGGCGACCACGGGGAAGGTGGCCAGCCAGATCGGCGTCGCCCCGCGGAGCCCGGCCCAGCCGAGCATCAGCCGCTCCCTGAAGTTGAGCCGGGCGAAGGCGGTGGCGACGAAGGCCGCGACTGGCCGCGCGAGGACGATCAGCGCCGCTGAGAGCGCCAGGCCCTTCAGCGCGACGTCGTCGAGGCTGCTGGGGGAGACCAGCAGGCCGAGCAGGATGAAGAGGGAGATCTGAGCGACCCAGCCGAGTCCCTCGTGGAAGGCGACGATGGCGCGGCGGGCGGGGATGCTGGCCGAGCCCAGCGCCAGCGCGGTGAGATAGGTGGCGAGGAGGCCGGAGCCGTGGGCGACCTCGGTCAGGCCGTAGGCGAGGCCGGCGATCGCGATCGTCGCCACCGGGTAGATCCCGTCGGTCGGCAGCCGTACCGCGTTCAGCGCCCGCACCGCGAGGCGCCCGAGTACGAACCCGAACGCGATCCCGAGTCCCAGCTTCAGCGCCAACAGCCCGGCCATGTCGGCGATGCCATAGCCCGGCTGTTGGATCCATTCGATGAAGCCGATCACGAGCAGCAGCGCGACCGGGTCGTTCATCCCCGACTCCCCCTCGAGCGATCGCGCCAGTCGCTTCTCCAAGGTCGAGTGGCGCAGCACGGCGAAGATCGTGGCCGAGTCGGTGGCGGCGACCGCGGCCCCGACCAGCATCCCTTCCAAGGTGCTGAGGCCGAAGAAGAGCTTCGCCGCGAAGCCGGCGATCGCCGCGGTCAGGACGGTGCCGATCGTCGCCAACGAGGCGGCGGTGCCGAGCACCGGGCGGATCTCGTTCCAGCCCGCGGTCAGGCCGCCCTCGAAGATGATCAGGACGAGCGCGATCGTGCCCAGCATCCGCGCCAGCGCCGTCCTGTCGAATTCGATCCCGCCGATGCCTTCCGAGCCGGCCAGCATCCCCAGGGCGAGGAACAGCAGGAGGCCGGGCACGCGGAGGCGGTCGGCCAGCAGCGCCCCTACGATCCCCGCCGCCAGAAGGGCGCCGGCGATGAGGATCAGCTGGGCGTCATGGGCTCCGATGCGGCGACCCTAGGTGTTCTCGTCGATCGCTGCCAATCGCAGCTCGAGTTCCTCGGTCGAGCCCTCGCGGGGGACGTCCTCGACTCGCCCGTGGGGGTAGCGGTAGACGAGGTAGAGCAGGGCGAAGAGGACGCCGGCGGTGAGGGCGACGCCGATCTCGACCCGGCGGAACTCGTTGCTGACGATCGGGAGGAAGTTCCAGAGGATGAAGAAGCCGGCGCAGGCGAGCCAGCGCGCCGCCGCCCGCCGCACCTGTCCTTGGGCGACGCAGGCCTGGTTGAGGGTGACGGAGGCGAGGTAGAGGCCCATCCCCAGCGTCACCAACAGTAGCCCCGGCCGGTCGTAGGTGAACTTCTTGCTGAAGGCGATCTGCATCATCTTGGGGCCGGCGATGAGGAAGGCGATGGCCGCAAGGGCGGTGAAGGCGGCGACGCCGAGGAGGACGCCGCGGACCGAGCGGTGGAACTCGCGCTCGCTGTCGGGGTCGGTCGAGGTGTGGAGGCTGGTGAGGTGGGGGAGGATGCTGGTCGAGACCGCCTGGAAGAGCTGCAGCGGAGCGCGGGCGATCATCAGCACGTTGAAGATGAAGCCGGCGGCGGCGGCTCCCTGCAACCCGCGCGTTATCAGCGGGCCGGCGTTGAGGAAGGCCTGTTCGCTGAACATGATCACCATCACGGCCGCGGCAAAGCCGCCACCCTGTTTCATCGTGAAGTCCTCATGGTCGCCCTCGGGCCGTGGCTTCGCCTGCTGCTTTTTCGCCCGATGCAGGAAGGCGAACGGCACCACCATCAGGCTCAGCGACGGCGCGGCGACGATCCCGACCGCCACCCACGACTGGCCGCTGAGCAGGCTCACCGCAACCAGTACTGCGAAGAGAGTGCGGAAGCAGGACTCGGAGAGGATCAGCGCCGTGAAGAGGCCGAAGGTGCGCTGCCCGGCCAGGAAGCCGCGGGCGAAGTAGCTCGCCGCGTAGAAGAGGACGGCGCCGAAGAAGACCCAGTAGAGCGCTTCCTTGCCTTCCAGCAGGTCGTTCTGGATCGGCCCTCGCAGGGCCAGCGCCACCACCGCAAAGATCAGCGCCAGCCCGACTTGGATCTTCGCGGCGACCCGCATCGCCTGTCCGACTGGTTCGCCTCTGGTCAGCCGCTCGGAGACATGGCGGGAGAGAAGCTGTTCGACCGGTCGGTAGAGGGTGGAGATCGTGATGAAGACCGCCGACCAGAGCACGGTGATCTGCCCGTAGTCGGACTTGGAGAGGTTGTGGGAGGCGATCAGGAAGTAGGCGTAGGTGATGACGCCGGTGAGCCCGACGCCGATCGCGAGGAAGCTCGCGGTCTTGCCGTATTCGGCGCTGGTCGCGGCGCCGTCACCCTGCGGTTTCGTGTCGACGCTCATTCGGCCTTGCTGCCCACTTCGTCGCGCGCCGCCTTGTCGCCCGGCTCGTAGTGGGAGGGCTCGACCCCGAGCGCCAGCTCGACCCGTCGCACCCGCTCGAAGACGCGCTGGGTCATCACCCGCTGGCCGGCGAGGAGGTCGCCGATCACGCCGAGCGCGAAGAGCTGCACGGCGGCGATGAAGAGGACGGCGCCGAGGATCAGCGACTGGATGTGCCCGCTTGAGTCACCGTTGAAGATCCAGTCGATCAGGAACGGCAGCCAGGCGGCGAAGGCGAGCAGGAAGACGATCGCGGCGGCGGTGGTGAAGGCGCGCAGCGGCTCGTAGCGGGCGTAGATACGGAGAATCGCCGGCGCGTTGCGGCGCACGTAGGCACCGGTCGAACCAAAGAGGCGGGACTCGCGCGTCTTCGGGTTGGTCCCGATCTCGACCTCGTCGACCGCGACCAGCATTTTCCCGGCCTGGATCAGGCTCTCCAGCGTGTAGGTGAAGTTGTCGACGACGAGCAACTGCAGGGCCGCCTCGCGGTTGTAGGCGCGGAAGCCGGAGGTGGCGTCGGTGACCCGCGTCCCGGAGACCCGCCGCACCACCCAGCTCCCGAGCCGCTGCAACCGTTTCTTGACGCCGGAGAAGTGCTCGATCCCGCTGACGCGGCGGTCGCCGACGACCATGTCAGCCTCGCCGGCGACGATCGGCGCCACCAGCTTCCCCACGTCGGCGCCCCGGTACTGGTTGTCGGCGTCGGTGTTGACGACGACGTCGGCGCCAAGCTTGAGGCAGGCGTCGAGTCCGGCCTGGAAGGCGGCGGCGAGGCCCTTGTTGTTCGTGAGCCGGACGATGTGCTGGACGCCGCATTCCCGCGCCACCGCGACCGTGCGATCGCTGCTGCCGTCGTCGATCACGAGGAGCTCGATCTCGTCGATGCCGGGGATCTCGCGGGGGAGGTCGGCGAGAGTCTGGGGGAGGGTCGCCTCCTCGTTTAGGCAGGGGATTTGGATAATGAGCTTCATCGTCATCAGCGTATTCGGGGTGGCCGTTGGCACGCCTTCCAGCGCTGGTGGCGCGCGGGTCCTGTCACGGCAGGGGACCCACCATCCCCTGAACTACCAGGGGATGGTCCCCCCTACCGTGCCACCCGCGCGAGGGAGGTAGACTGATTGACGAGTCAATCAACCATGAAATCCCAGCTTACTTCTATGGATCGGACTCATCTGCGGCGCGCATTGGAGCTGGCTGAGCGTGGTCGCGGGCGCGTCAGCCCGAATCCGCTGGTCGGCGCGGTCGTCGTTCGCGATGGCGAGGTGATCGGCGAGGGGTTTCATGCCGAACTGGGCGACCTGCATGCTGAGCGAGCAGCTTTAGAGGACTGTCGTCGCCGCGGCGAGGACCCGGCCGGGACGACGCTGTACGTGACGCTGGAGCCATGCGCGCACCAGGGGCGGCAGCCCCCCTGCGTCGAGGCGATCCTTGAGGCCAGGATCAGCCGCGTCGTCATCGCCTCTGACGACCCCAGCGAGAAGGCCGCCGGCCGCGGCCCCGGCATCCTGCGGGACGGTGGCGTTGAGGTGGCGTTTGCGTCTGGAGCTGAGGCAACTGCTGCGCGACGGCTGAACCAGCCTTTTCGCAAACACTCTCGGACCGGTCTGCCCCTGGTCGTCCTGAAGATGGCGATGTCCCTCGACGGCCAAACCTCTACGGCCCCCGGCGACTCGCCGTGGATCTCCGGCCCCGAGAGCCGCGAGCTGGTCCACAAGTGGCGCTCCGAATCCGACGCGATCGCCGTCGGCATCGGAACCGTCCTAGCTGACGACCCCCTCCTGACCGCACGCATCGAAGGCGCGCGCCAGCCCGTACGCGTCGTCTTCGATTCCAAGGCGCGGCTACCCCTGGAGTCTCAGTTGCTTAGGACGCTCGATCAGGCACCGGTGCTGGTCGTCTCCGGCCCCGACGCTCCCAG
>JBQCEW010000391.1:0-8021 GCA_051959815.1 Solirubrobacterales bacterium | reverse complement strand
CTGATCAGGACCACAGCCGCCACGATTCCTGCCGCCACCAGCAGGAGCAGGGCGATCGCCGCCCGGGACCAGCGACCGCCGCTGGCGAGCTTGCGTTCGGCCGGCGGCACCGCTTCCAGCACGCTCGTCGCCTCGCCGGTGGTCGAGCCGGCTCGCGCCGCCTCCACCTCCAGCGCGGTGGCGAGGTCGTCGATCATCTCGCCGACCGACTGGTAGCGGTCGTTCGGGTCCTTGGTCGTCGCCCGCTCGACCGTCATCGCCGCGGCAGCGGAGAGTTCCGGCCGCCGTTGCTGGACGTCGGGCAGTTCCTCGTTGACGTGTTTCATCGCCACCCCGACCTGGCTGTCGGCCTGGAACGGGACCTGGCCGGTCAGCATCTCGTAGAGGACGACGCCGAGCGAGTAGACGTCGGAGCGCTGGTCGACCGGGTGGCCCATCGCCTGCTCGGGGGCGACGTAGTCGGTGGTGCCGAGGACGCGGCCGGTCGCGGTCATCCCGTCCTGTTCGAGCTGGCGGGAGATCCCGAAGTCGGTCAGCTTCGCCCGCCCCTCGGAGTCGATGAGGACGTTCTGCGGCTTGATGTCGCGGTGGACCATGTTGCGGGCGTGGGCGACCGCGAGCCCGCGGGCGATCTCGATCGCGTAGGCGAGAGCCTCCTGGGCGTCGAGCGCGCCGACGCGGTTGATCCGCTGCTTCAGCGTCTCGCCCTCGACGTATTCGAAGACGATGTAGGGGTGGCCGCCGTCCTCGCCGGCGTCGATCACGGCGACGACGTTGGGATGGGAGAGCTTCGCCACCGCCCGCGCCTCCTGGCGGAAGCGCTGAAGCTGGTCGGCCTGCTCGGACATCTCCCGGTGCATCACCTTCACCGCCACCGACCGGTCCAGCGTCGTGTCGCGGGCGAGGTAGACGGTCGACATCCCGCCGCTGCCGAGCTTCGCCTCCAGCTTGTAGCGGCCGGACAGCACGGTGCCGATCATCTGGGAACTAGTCGGGGCCCGGTCGCTCACTTTCGCGCCAACGTTACGACGCTTCGGGCCGGAAGGCGATTCAAAGGATGCGAGGTGGTCCTTCGGTTGCGCGGCCGATGCGCTGCGCCTCGGGGTAATGCGCGCGCAGCTTCTCCAGCGCGGCGGCTTCGTCGGACTCCGGGACGACGACGCAGAAGCCGCAGCCCATGTTGAAGACCTCGCGCATCTCCTCGTCGGAGACTTCGCCGCGCTCTTGGATCAGGTCGAAGATCGGCAGGACGGGGAGCGGGTCGTCGATCTCGTAGCCGACCTCGGCGGCGAGGCGGAGCAGGTTCCTGGTGCCGCCGGAGGTGATGTGGGCGAGGCCGCGGACGTCGACCTCGGAGCGCAGCAGCGCGACGATCGGCTTGACGTAGATCTGCGTCGGCGTCAGCAGCTCCTCGCCGAGCGGCCGGCCGAGGCGGCCTTCGGGGTCCTCGTCGAGCCCGATCCCCTCCAGCGCCTTGCGGGCGAGGGTGTAGCCGTTGGAGTGGATGCCGGTGGAGGGAAGGCCGATGACGACGTCGCCGGGCTCGACCGCGGAGCCGTCGACGATCTCCTCGAGCGCGACCTTGCCGATGCAGGCGCCGGAGACGTCGACGCCGCGGACCAGCTCCCCGAGTTGAGCGAGCTCGCCGCCGGGGATCTCAATCCCGGCCAGCTCCGCTCCGCGGGCGAGTCCAACGCCAATTTCCTCGCAGACCTCCGGGTCGGCCTTGTCGACGGCGATGTAGTCGACCATCGCCAGCGGCTCGGCGCCGACGCAGATCACGTCGTTGACGTTCATCGCCACGCAGTCGATCCCGACCGTGTCGAACTTGCCAAGCTCCTCGGCGACGACGAGCTTCGTCCCGACCCCATCCGTCGAGAAGGCGATCCCCGTCTTCTCGTCGAGCCTGATCACGCTCGCGTAGTGCCCCGGCAGCGGCACCTGCGCCGACGGCCGCTCGAGCTTGATCGCCCCCAGCGCCCGCACCAGCCCGGCCACGGCCGAATCCGCCGTTCCCTGGTCAACCCCGGCTTTGGCGTACGCGTCGGTCATCAGTTGGATTCTCTCAGTCTTTCGAGCAAATCAGATGGCCAAAAAAGATGTGCTTTTGCAGGTATTTCCAAATTAACTCCAAGTTTCTCCAAAATTTGGATTTGGATTTGGATTTTGGGGACGGCGGAGCTTTGCCAGTACCACGGCCGCCAAGCCGATCCGGTAGGCCGCGTAGGGCCAGAGAGCGCGGTCGCGCTCGACTAGCTGGATCAGGCGCTGGGAGGCGAGGGTGGAGGCGAAGGAGGCGGCGACGCCGACGGCGAGGGAGCGGCGCAGGGCGGGGGTGGTGCCGCGGCGGGCGAGGCGGGCGCCCTTGAGGGCGGTGGCGCCGACGATGATCGGCAGCGCGATCGTGCGCGAGAGGAGGTTGGCCTGGTCGCGGGAGAAGCGGCGCCAGCGGGCGGCCGCGAGGGTGACGCCGTTGCGGGAGACGCCCGGGGCCAGCGCCGCGGCTTGGGCGATGCCCAGCGCCAGGCCATCCATCGGGGTCGCGTCGCCGCGGCCGCGGCGTTGCGGACGGCGGTCGGCGACGAGCATCGCCGCCGCACCGGCGATCAGACCGTAGGCCGTCGCCCGCGGGCCGCCCAGCCGTCGCTCGATCGGCCGCTCGAGCGTGTAGCCGACCACTGCCGCCGGCAGGAAGGAGAGCCCCAGCAGCAGGGCCCGCCGGCCGTCGAAGTGGCGCAGCTCCTCGGCGATCACCCGCCGCTGCCCGATCAGGAGCGCCGCCGCGGCGCCGGTGTGCAGCGCCACCTCGAAGCTCTTGCGCAGCTCTGGGTCGACCTCCTCCCAGTCCCACCCCGCCAGCCAGGGGACGAGGACGATGTGGGCCGAGCTCGAGACCGGCAGCAGCTCAGCCGGGCCCTGCACCAGCCCCAGCGCGACCGCGCGGGCGGCCGGGATCCCGCCCTCGCTCAAGCGCCTCTAGTGCCGGCCGGCTCGGCCTCGGGCCGGCTCTCCGGCTCACCCTCGCCGGGACCGCCGCCGCGCCGCCGCTTGACGACGAGGTAGACGATGCCGACGACGATCGCCGCCAGCACCACGTAGTCGAGGTAGCCGAGTTTGTGCCGCCAGTCTTCCCAGTTGTCGCCGACCTTTTCGCCGACGATCGCCAGCATCAGCACCCAGGGGATCGAGCCGAGCAGCGTGTAGGCGCTGAAGCGCCAGAACGGCATCTTCGCCACCCCGGCCGGGAGCGAGATGAAGGTGCGGATGATCGGCAGCATCCGCGAGAAGAAGACGGTGGCGTTGCCGTAGCGGGCGAACCAGTCGTCCGCCCATTTCAGGTGCTTGGGGCTGATGTGGATCAGCTTGTTCTTTTCCAGCAGGTCGATGCGGCCGTAGTAGCCGACCGCGTAGGCGATCCAGGAGCCGACCAGGTTGCCGAGCACGCCCGCGGCGACGATCCCGACCAGGGTCAGTTCGCCTTTGGAGACGCTGAAGCCGGCGAAGAGCATGATCGCCTCGCTTGGGATCGGGATGCAGGCCGACTCCAGCACCATCAGCAGGAAGACGCCGAGGTAGCCGGCGCTGCCGATGAATTCGGTCGCGACTTCGATTACCGGTTCGACCACCTTGTCGGTGACGGAGGCGAGCAGGAGGAGGCCCATTCAGCGCCAATCGTATGGGTTCAGATGAACGCTCCGTAAACTTGAGCGTCCATGCGCCGGTTGAACCACCCCGTCTACCGCAACCGGGTTCTGCAGGTAGTGGCCGATGCCGTCCTCGTTGCGCTGGCCTTCTTCCTCGCCTTCCAGTTGCGCTTCCTCGATCAGGCCCACGGCTGGCCGCACCGCTACGAGGTGCTGTTCGCCCAGTCGGTCAGCTTCGTCGTCGCCGGCAAGCTCGTCGTCTTCGCCGCCTTCGGGCTCTACCAGAAGTGGTGGCGCTACATCAGCGGGCGGGACTTCGCGCTGATCCTCCGCGCGGTCGCCGTCGCCAGCGCCCTCCTGGTCGTCATCTTCGCCGTCGCCAAGCCCTTCGCCCACACGCTGCCGCGCTCGGTCGAGGTGATGGACTTCATCCTCACCCTGATCCTCGTCGCCGGCGCCCGCCTCGGCGTGCGGCTCATCGTCGAGCGCCCGACCCGCGGCGCCCGCATGCCCAAGCACGAGGTGCTGGTGATCGGCGCCGGCTCCGGCGGCCAGATGGTCGTCCGCGAGCTGCAGCTCAACCCCAACCTCGGCGCCACCGCGATCGGCTTCCTCGACGACGACCCGCGCAAGCGGGGGATGCGGATGCTGAGGCTGAAGGTGCTCGGCTCGACCCGTCAGATCGAGGCGATCCTCGACGAGGCCGAGCCCGACGAAGTCGTGATCGCGATCCCCTCGGCGCCGGGAACGCTGCGCGCTCGCATCGTCGCCGCCTGCCGCGAGCGCGAGATCCCGATCCGCACCCTGCCAACCGTCTTCGAGCTGCTGCGCGGCGGCGTCCAGCTCAACAAGCAGCTTCGCGAGGTGCGGGTCGAGGACGTGCTCGGCCGCGAGCCGATCGTCCGCGAGCTCGACCGAGTCGGCGCCTACCTGCAGGATCGCATCGTCCTCGTCACCGGCGCCGGCGGCTCGATCGGCTCCGAGCTCTGCCGCCAGATCGCCCAGGTGAAACCGCGCCTGCTGGTGATGCTCGACCACGCCGAGGACAACCTCTTCGCGATCGACCGCGAGATGGTCGAGGAGCGCCACTTCGCCAGTTGCGAGTCGGTCCTGGCCGACTGCAAGGAGCCGCACCGGATGCTGGAGGTGATGCAGCGCTTCAAGCCCGACGTCGTCTTCCACGCCGCCGCTTACAAGCACGTGCCGCTGATGGAGGCCAACCCGCTGGAGGCGGTCCGCAACAACGCGATCGCTACCCGGGTCACCGCCGAGACCGCCGCCGCGTCGAAATGCGAGCGCTTCGTCCTCATCTCCACCGACAAGGCGGTCAACCCGCAGACGGTGATGGGGGCCTCGAAGGCGATGGCCGAGTGGATCGTCCAGGCGGCCGGCGAGAAGTACCCTGAGACGCGCTTCGCCTCGGTCCGCTTCGGCAACGTCCTCGCCTCCTCCGGCAGCGTGGTGCCGATCTTCCGCAGCCAGATCGAGCGCGGCGGGCCGGTGACCGTGACCCACCCGGAGATGACCCGCTACTTCATGACGATCCCGGAGGCGGTGCAGCTCGTGATCCGCGCCGGCGATATCGGTGCCGGCAAGGGCGAGACGTTCGTCCTCGACATGGGGGAGCCGGTGCGGATCGTCGACCTCGCCCACAACATGATCCGGCTCGCGGGCTACGAGCCGGAGAAGGACATCGCGATCGAGTTCACCGGGCCGCGGCCGGGGGAGAAGCTGCACGAGGACCTCTTCTCCGAGGGCGAGGAAGTGCAGCCGACGGCGGCGCGGCGGATCAACCGGGCGGTGCGCGGGAAGCCGCTCGACCAGGAGTGGGTCGAGTCCACCTTGAACTCGCTCGAACACCTGGTGATGGCCGGGGACGAGGCCAATCTGGCCGAGCGCGTGGTCGAGATGATCACCGCGCCCGGGGGGGACGCCGCGACGGTCGGCCCCGACAATTAGGCTCTCGCAGCCACTTTGGTCCACGCGATCGAACAAATAGGCGCTTTCGCCGGCCTCGCCGCCTTCCTCGGCCTCGCCGTCCTCGCGCTCCTCTCCTTCACCCACGGGCGGGACATCCGCCGCCTACGCGAATGGGCGGGGTCGGCCCCTGAGCGCGACGCCGAGCGCAAGGAGCAGACCTCGACGATCGCGGCGCAACGGGCGGAGGAGCTGCGGGCGCTGCAGGAAGCGCGCACGGCGGAACACCAGGCGGTCTCCAGCCGCGAGGAACGGCGGCGGCGGCGCGAAGAGGGTCGGCCGGAAGGCGGTTGGAGGGAGCGGCTGCGCGAACGCTTCTCGGGCCTGGGCGAGACGGCTGCGCGACCGATTTCCCTCGTCGTCCTCTTCGTCGTCCTGGTCGTGATCGTGGGCGGCGGCGCCTACCTCCTGATCAGCGGCGGCGACAGCGGCAAAGGCGCCGACGCCAAGCAGGCGGCGGCGAAGATCAAGCCGGGCGAAATCGAAGTCAGCGTCCTCAACGGGACCGCGGTCCCCGGCCTGGCCGCCAACTACGGCGACAAAGTCGAAGCGAAGGGCTTCGAGCTCGGCGCCGTCACCAACAGCAGCTCCAGCTTCAGCGAAAGCGTCGTCATGTTCAAAACCGGCCACAAGCCGGAAGCGCGCAAGGTCGCGAAGCAGATGCAGATCAAGAAGCTGCAACCGATGAACGGCGAAATCGAATCCGTCTCGGCTGGTGCCGCCGTCGCCGTGATCGTCGGCGAGGACAATGCCGAAGCGGGGGAATGAGGGCGATGCCCTCGTCTCGCCCCGGGCGGCCGCGGTCGTCTTCGCGCTCCTCGTCCTTGCCACGGTAGCCGCCTTCGCCTACGCCCAGCGGGTCAAGCGCGACCCGCTCGTGCTCGACCGGGTCACCTTCGTCGGCGCGCCGCGGCACAAGGGCCAGCCGGTCGTCCACAGCTTCACCCCCAAAGGCGGCTGCCGCTTCGACCGCCTCCGCATCCGCTTCCGCACCACGGTCTCCGACCAGGGCACGGTGCAGGTGATCAAGCCCGGTGGCCGCGTCGTCATCACCCTCGCCCGCGACACCTTTCTCAAGCGCTACACCTTCCACACCTACTACTGGGACGGCCGCCAGCGCGGCGGCGGCATCGCCCCTCCCGGCCGCTATAAGCTGCGGGTGAAACTGGGCGACCGGGTGCTGGTGACGCCCGGTGTGATCCGCCTGCACCGTGCGCCGAAGGGCGCGAAGTCCCACTGCGGCGCATCCGATTCTCGGCACAGCGGGGTGGGTCAAGAATCCGAAGCGCCTAGCGGCGCCTCGTCGAGGTCGAAGCCTTGAGCGACGTCCTCGCCGGGGTCGGGCTGGTCGCCGCAGCGGGAGCGAGCGCCGCCGCGATCCTGCTGCCTCCCGGCCGCCTCCGCGCCGCCCTCATGACTGCGGCGATGGTCCTCTTCCCGGTCCTGATTCTCGGCGATCAATGGCACAGCGCGCAGATTGTCGACCTCCGCCACCACGGAACGCGCATCGCCGAGTTACTGGTGCTCGCGGTGGCGGTGATCGCCGCCCTTACCTACATCTTCCGGCGCTGGCCGATCTTGCTGCCGCTAGCGATCATCGCTGCTTTGCCCTTCCGGATACCGCTCCACGCCGGGGGAGAATCCGCCAATCTCCTAGTACCGCTCTACTTAGTGATCGCTGCCGCCGTCGCTGCTACTGCAGTCAGGGACTGGGGTGGGTGGCCGGCGGGTCCTGTCGCCGCAGGGGACCCACCACCCCCTGCAACTGCGCAGGGGGCGGTCCCCCCTACGACGCCACCCGCCGGAGGGGCCGCGGCTTGGCTGCCGCGGGTGCTGGCCGTGGTGGTGGTTCTGTACGCCGTTCAGACGTTGTACTCGGCCGATTTCTCGAAGGGGCTGCAGAACGTCTGCTTTTTCTTGGTCCCGTTCACGGTGGCGTTCGCGCTGCTTCGGGATGTGAAGTGGGATGCGCGGTTGTTGCGGTGGGTGCTGATCGTGGTTGCTGTGGAGGCGACGGCGTTTGTGCTGATCGGGAGTGTCGAGTACGTGGCCAAGAGCTTGTTCTGGAACGACCAGATCATCAGGTCGAACGAATTCCACACCTACTTCCGCGTCAACTCCGTCTTCTGGGACCCCAACATCTACGGGCGCTACTTGGCGCTGGTGACGGTGGTGGCCGCGGCAGCGCTGATGTGGGCGCGGACGAGGCAGGCGTTCTGGTTGCTGAGCGGCCTGATCCTCGTCCTCTGGATCGGGCTGGTGCCGACCTTCTCTCAGTCGAGACTGCTCGCCCTCCTGGCCGGCCTCGCGATGCTTGCCGCAATCAAGTGGAGCTGGCGCTGGACCCTCGGCGTGGTCGTCGTCGGCGCGATCGGCGCCGTCCTAGTCGTCCTCCTGGTC
>JBQCEW010000390.1:0-4485 GCA_051959815.1 Solirubrobacterales bacterium | reverse complement strand
TAAACATCTTTAAAAAACTTGGGATTTTGCTGGTGGTTTTGGGGGGGGGGGGGGGGGGTTCCCTCCCCCCCCCCCCCGGGTTGTTGGCCGGGTGGCCCCCCCCGCACCGCCCTAGAATCGCGGGCTCTTGGCTGAAGCTGTCATCTCCATCAAGGGCCTGCGGATGAGCTACGGCTCGACCGAGGCGGTCCGCGGTATCGACCTCGAGGTCGAGCGTGGCGAGGTCTTTGCGTTCCTCGGGCCGAACGGGGCGGGGAAGACGACGACGGTCGAGATCCTCGAGGGGTATCGGCGGCGGACCGGGGGAGAGGTGACGGTGCTGGGGGAGGACCCGGAGCGGGCCGGGCGCGAGTGGCGCGAGCGGATCGGGATCGTGCTGCAGAGCGGGCGGCTCGATCCCTACCTGACCGTGCGTGAGTCGCTCGACCTCTACGCCGGCTACTTCCGCAACCCGCGGCCGACCGAGGACGTGATCGCGTTGATCGGGCTGGAGGGGAAAGCCGACGAGCGGGCGAGCCGGCTCTCCGGCGGCCAGCAGCGTCGCCTCGACGTCGGCATGGCGCTGGTCGGCGATCCCGAGCTGCTCTTCCTCGACGAGCCGACGACCGGCTTCGACCCCTCCGCCCGCCGCCAGGCCTGGGACGTGATCGCCGGCCTGCGGGACCTCGGCAAGACCGTCTTCCTCACCACCCACTACATGGACGAGGCGCAGCGGCTCGCCGACCGGGTGACGATCATCGCCGCCGGACAGATCGTCGCCCGCGGCACGCCAGCCGACCTCGGCAACCGCGACGGAGGCGAGACGACGATCCGCTACCGCCACGACGGGCGCGAGGTGACGTTGCAGACGACGACGCCGGTCCAGGTCCTGCATGAGCTGACCAGCGCAGCGCTTGCCAAGGGCGAGGAGCTAGAGGGGCTAGAAGTGACGCGGCCCTCGCTCGAGGACGTCTACCTGGAGCTGACCGCTGCCGCTGAGGCCGAGGCGACCGCCGCGGAGGGAGCCAAATGAGCGGCCTCGCCCTCGTCGCCCACCAGTTCCGCTACGACCAGAAGGCGTTCTGGCGCAACCCGGCTTCCGTCTTCTTCACGGTGATGTTCCCCGTGATCGTCTTCCTCATCCTCGCCGTCGTCTTCAACGGGAAAACGGTCGATGTGCGGGGAGGGGTGGAGGCGACGACCTACTACGTGCCTTCGATCATGTCGCTGGCGATCATCTCGGCGACGATGCAGACGCTGGCGATGACGCTCGTGATCGCCCGCGAAGACGGCCGCCTCAAGCGCGGCCGCGGCACCCCGATGCCGCCCTGGGTCTTCATCGCCGGCCGCGTCGGCAACTCGATCGTGGTGGCGCTGATGATGATGGTGCTGCTGGCGGCGATCGGCGGCGTCCTCTACGGCGTCTCGGTCCCCTGGGAACGCCTGCCGGCGATCCTGCTGACGCTCGTCGTCGGCGCCTCCTCCTTCTGCTGCCTCGGCATCGCCCTCACCGCCGCGATCCCCTCCCAGGACGCCGCCGCGCCGATCGTCAACCTGATGCTGCTGCCGCTCTATTTCCTCTCCGGCGTCTTCATCCCCGAAGACGAACTGCCGAGCAGCGTCATCGCCTTCGCCGACCTCTTCCCGGTCCGCCACTTCTTCGACGCCTTCTTCGACGCCTACGTCCCCGCCGGCGGCCCCGCCGTCTCCTGGGACAACCTCGCCGTAGTCGCCCTCTGGGGCGTCGCCGGCCTCGTGCTCGCAATCAAGTTCTTCCGCTGGACCCCCCGGTCCGGCTGAGCTAGCTCAGCCTCGGGCCGTGACCAGCCAGGAGGTCCAACGGCCTTCTCTTATCTCGGCCCGCCTTTTGCGTACCCGGCCAGCGATTCCTGCTCCGGCGACGCCGATACCCACGACGAGACCGATGGGGCCGGCGGCTGCGAACGTGCTGGCGCCCGCGGCCGCCGCGATCCCCGTTGCCAGCAATCCCTCCTTTTCCACGATGGCCTCTATGCCTGCGGCGCGTAGTTCCCGTTTTAAGGTCTCCCGATCCCTCGCTAGCTCCAACTCCCAGTGATCGTGGATGGCTCTGTGCTCGAGGGCGGGGTGTTGGCGTAGGTCGACTACGTACTTATCCACCTGCTCACGAAACCGCGCACGCTGCTCGTCGAATCCTGAATCGAGGCACAGTTTGTAAAGACGCCTCAGCATCTTCGGCTCGATCGGTCCCGCAGCGACTCCTAACTTGGTGATCTTCGCCAAGACGATCGCTAGCTCGGAAGAGTGGTCGTCGGGGACGGGTCCGAGCAGGCGGAACTCGGCCAGCGCGGACCCTCCGATTCCCTGTTGCGACTGAAGCTCCCCCAGCAAGCTGTTGCAGCTTGCTCTGAAGGTCGCCGATTCGTTCGTCACCGCAGGCATCGTCTCCGTTGCCATCTCCTCGGCGAGGGTGCTCAGAAGTAGTCCTGAAGCTGCACGAGAGATCAGCGCCATGTCTTCTTCTCGTTCGACGAGCCAGCCATGCTCGGTGAGCATGTCCAGCGTCCTCGGGCTGATCTTGCGCACCCCTATAACGGCAGCTTGGGATGGAGCGAGGTTTTCCGCCCGGCACCATCTCGGCGGCTCACTCGTCAGGAATGCCTCGAGTCGATCGTGAACCTTCTCCTTCACCTCATAGTCCGGCGCGATGCCGGTGACGAAGCTCTCATGGAACTGGTCGGCCTCCCGCTGCATGCCGTTCGGCCATCCGGCACGGCACGGGAACTCCTCATAAGGAACGATGCAGGTAAGCCTGTCCCAATAGAGCAGGGCATCGAACATAAAACGCGGATCCTCGATCCCCCAATGGGGGTAGTAGAGGGCCACCTGCGCCATCCCCTCAGTGTATTTGTGCCATGTACGTCGCCAGCCCCCTCCTCGCGATTCGCTTCTTCCGCTCGGCCCTACGCTCTGGCGGAGTGCCCCGGCCATTTGTTTCGCATGGCGGCGCAAATGACCGGAGCGGTAGTGCGCGGTCATTACGGGAGCCCCCTCCTATAGCCTCCGTCACTCAATGCTCCATCACGTCCTCCTGGAGGTCGGCGACCTCGACCGCAGCGCCGCCTTCTATGACTCGATGCTGGCCCCGCTGGGCTGGCGGCGGCATTTCGAGCAGGATCAGACGATCGGCTGGGGTATCGCCAAACCCGTGTTCTTCATCTCCGGCAAGCACGATCCGGCGCCGGGCTTCGGCCTGCTCAGCTTCTCCGCGCTGGGGATCGTCGCGGTCAAGGCGGCCTGGGAGAACGGGGTCAAAGCCGGCGGCATTAGCGTCTCGGACCCCGGCGAGCGGCGCTCGCACGGTTCCGGTTCCTACTCCGCCTTTCTCCGCGACCCAGACGGGTACGAGATCGAGATCACGATCGGCGCCGACTAGCTCGGGGCCGAACCGGCCGAGTCCATAGGATTCGGCTTCCCCAAACGCAATCCAGGAGGAATCTGTTCATGGCTGTGAAGGTCGGCATCAACGGTTTCGGACGCATCGGGCGCAACGTCTTCCGGGCCGCCAAGGAGGCGAACGCGGAGATCGAATTCGTCGCCGTCAACGACCTCGTCGACACGGCCACGATGGCCCACCTGCTCAAGTACGACTCGATCCTCGGGCGCTTCCCGGGCGAGGTGACCGTCTCCGGCGACTCGATCGTGGTCGACGGCAGTGAGCTCAAGGTCCTCTCCGAGCGCGACCCGGCCGCCCTGCCCTGGGGCGACCTTGGCGTTGATGTCGTGATCGAGTCGACCGGTTTCTTCACCGCTCGCGCCGATGCCGCCAAGCACCTCGAGGCGGGCGCCAAGAAGGTGATCATCTCGGCTCCGGCCAAGGAACCGGACGTGACCGTCGCCCTCGGCGTCAACTTCGACTCCGACTACGACTCCGAGCAGCACGACGTCATCTCCAACGCCTCCTGCACGACCAACTGCCTGGCGCCGCTGGCCAAAGTCCTGCACGAGGCGTTCGGGATCGAACAGGGCCTGATGACGACGATCCACGCCTACACCGCCGACCAGCGCCTGCAGGACATGCCGCACAAGGATCTGCGGCGGGCACGCGCCGCGGCGCTGAACCTGATCCCGACCACGACCGGCGCCGCCAAGGCGGTCGGCCTCGTGCTGCCGGAGCTGAACGGCAAGCTGAACGGCTTCTCGATGCCGACGAGGTCGTTCATGACCTTGGCCATCGGGGCGAGGCAGTTGGTCGTGCACGAGCCGTTCGAGATCACCACGTGCTCCTTGCCGAGCAGCTGGTGGTTGATGCCATAGACCACGGTCAGATCGGCGCCTTCGCCCGGTGCCGAGATGATCACCTTCTTGGCGCCCGCCGCCAGGTGCGCCGCGGCCTTCTCCTTGCTGGTGAAGATGCCGGTGCACTCGAGCACGATGTCGATGCCGAGATCCTTGTGCGGCAGCTCGGCCGGGTTCTTGACGGCCGTGACCTTGAATCTTTGGCCATTCCCGGCCGAAATCATGTCG
>JBQCEW010000389.1:0-4075 GCA_051959815.1 Solirubrobacterales bacterium | reverse complement strand
ATCCGCATCGTCGACGAAGCCTTTCGCCTCGAGGAGGACGCGATCTGCGTGCTCGCTCCGAACCTGCACACGGTCGAAGGGGTGCAGATGGCGGAGCGGCTGCTGGGCCAGCTCGACGAGCTGGAGCGAGCCGGCGGTCTGCGGATCTGCGTCTCGGCCGGCGTCGTCGCCTGTCCCGACCATGGAGCCGACGCAGAAGAGCTTCTGCACAAGGCCGACGCGGCGATGTGGCGAGCCCGGGCGGTTGGACAGCCGGTCGGCGTCGGCGCCTTGCAAGATCGCTAACAGTTTCTGCGAAATCTGTCGATAACCGGTGTAAACCCGGAAATCGGGTGGGAGAATCCAGCGCAGCTGTCGAAAGACCGCGCAGAAGCTCCGCAACTTCACCCCAATCCAATGCCAGGAATCCGCACCAACGCCGCCGCCGAAGTCCTCGGCGTGAGCCCCAACACCCTGCGTAGCTGGGAGCGCCGCTACGGCTACCCGAAGCCGAAGCGGACCACCGGCAACCATCGCAACTACGAGCTGGTCGAGCTGCAGGCCCTGCGCGACGCCCTCACCGAGACCGGCAACATCTCCTCGGCGATCGAGCTGGCGCGCCAGCGCCAGTCGGCGCCGGCCAACGACGGCAGCCTGTTCGCCGCCTTCGAGAGCTTCGACGAGGCCGCCGCCGACCGCGCGATCGAGGAAAGCCTCGCCCTGCGCTCGCTCGAGCGCACGGTCGAGGAGTTGCTGCTGCCGGCGATCGACAAGCTCGCCGCCGATCCCGGAGGCGAGGCCGAGCTCGAGTTCGCCGTCCGCTGGGCGACCGGCTGGCTGCACGGCGCCCGCCGCCTCGCCTCCGCTGCTTCACGGCCGGCGGGGATCCTGCTGCTCGACTCCAGCCACGGGCAGGGGGCCGAGGAGGTCCACACGCAGGCCCTCGACCTCGCCCTGCGCCGCGCCGGCTTCCGCGTCCTCGTCCTCTCCAACGAGCTCGGCGACGAGCGGCTCGGCCGCGCCCTCGGGGCGCTGGATCCGACCGCGATCGTCCTCTGCGGTCCCGGTGCCGACACCCAGGGTGCCGTCCGGCTCGTCCGCAAGATCCGCGAGCTCGGCTTCGTCGCCCCGCTCTACGGCTTCCGCGCCGACGGACTGATCGGCGCCGCCGTCCCCTCCGCCGGCCACGTCCCCAGTGAAGTCACGGGGATGCTCAACTCGGACCTGCGCCGGCGCGCTGCCCAGGCTTTCGCCTAAAAAACCGGCACCGGGCCGCGAAGCCCGATGCCGGTTTGGAGGGAACTGCTCCTCCCTATAGGGAGGCGACTGCGTTCAGTCCCGCTTTCTGGACGACCTTCGGCAGCGGCGCGAAGTCAAGCGCGGCGCCGTATTTCTGGCCGATCGTGAGGCAGTAGCGAGCAAACTGCTGCAGGAACCCCTTCTGGGGTGCGCTGTGCGGGATGATCGCGTAGGTGAAGGTGGAGATCGGGTAGGCGATCTTCGCCTTCTTCGGGGGGTTGGTGATGCTGACCGTGTTGCTCGAGGGCAGGCTCTTCACGTAGGAAGCGGCGCTCGAGATGTTCGGGATGTTCGGGAGCTCGAAGTTCCCGGCCTTGTTCTCGATCGCGGCGGCGTGGAGGCCGGCGGCGATTAGGTAGTAGGCCGAGATGTAGCCGATCGAACCCGGCGTTTTCACGACCGTCGAGGTGACGCCGGAGTTGCCTTTGGCGCCGACGCCGGCTTTGAAGCCGACCGTGGTCGCGTACCCGACTTCGCTCTTCCAGGCGGGGCTGACTTTCGAGAGGTAGTTGGTGAACGCGTAGGTGTCACCGGAACCGTCGCTGCGGAAGACCGGGGTGATGCTGAGCCCCGGCAGTTTCACGCCCGGGTTGATCTTCTTGATCTTCGGGTCGTTCCACTTGGTGATCTTGCCGAAGTAGATCCCCGCCAGCACGCTGCCGGACAGGTTCAGTTTCTTCACGCCCGGGATGTTGAACCCGACGCCCGTTGCCGAGAGGGCCCAGGGGATCTGGACGCAGCCGTTGCAGGCGGAGGCCTGTTCGGGGGTCAGCGGGGCGTCGGAGGCGCCGAAGTCGACGGTCCGGGCGGTGATCTGTGCGATACCGGTGCCGGAGCCGACCGCGGAGTATTTGACCGGGATGCCTTCTTTGATTTCGAAGTTGCTGATCCAGTTCTGCATCAGCGGGAAGACCAGCGTCGAGCCGGCGCCCGTGAGGCCAGCGGCAGAGGCAGAGGCCGTCGTCACCGACACCGTGCCCCCAACCGTCGCGAGAGCCGCGATCAGCAAGGCGAGCAACCTATTGCGAAGCAATGCGGATTCCTTTCCAGGTGGATTGACGGCGCCAGCCTGGCGGGAAAGGTTCACGAATGTGTGTCAATTCCGTGAAAGGCGCAGTAACAAAACAGTTACAAGACGATGATCTCCACTTCCTAGTGTCCCGCTGATGAGCGCCACCGCTCCCGCTGCTGCCCGCGTTGCCGGGCGCGGCGCCCGCGTCAGCTCCGCGCGCAAGCGCGCGGATCAGTTCGGCGACCGGATGTTGTTCGGGATCTGCCTGGGCGCCGCGGTGCTCGCCGGCGTCGTCATCATCCTCGTCGGCTACCAGATCGTCCACGGCGCCTCGCCGGCGATCTCCAAGTTCGGCCTCTCCTTCGTCTACGAAACGACCTGGCAGCCCAACTTCGGAAAATTCGGCGCCGGCGTGCTCCTCTTCGGCACCGGGGTCACCTCCGCGTTCGCGCTGCTGCTGGGAGCGCCGATCGCGATCGCGATCGGCCTTTTCCTGACGCTGCTCGCGCCGAGCGGGGTGCGGGGGGTCGTCGGCCCCCTGGTCGAGCTGCTGGCGGCGATCCCCAGCGTCATCGTCGGCTTCTGGGGCCTCCTCGTGCTGGCGCCGTTCGTGCAGGAACACGTCGAGCCCTTCCTCCACGACAACCTCGGCTTCATCCCTCTCTTCGGGCCGCCGCAGACCACCGGCCTCAGCCTCTTCACCGCCAGCCTGGTGCTGACGATCATGGTGATCCCGATCATCGCCTCGATCTCGCGCGACCTCTTCCAGTCGGTCCCGCCCGAGCTCCAGGACGGGGCCAGCGCCCTCGGCGCCACTCGCTGGGAGGTGGTGCGCGGCATCATCCTTCCCTCCACCTCCACCGGGGTCATCGCCGCCTGCCTCCTCGGTCTCGGGCGGGCGCTGGGCGAGGCGATCGCGGTCTCCCAGGTGATCGGCGCCGGCTTCGAAATCAAGTCCGCCTCGCTGTTCGAAACCGGCAACACCCTCGCCTCCCAGATTGCTCTGCAGTTCCCGGGCGCGCTGACCGAACTGCACAAGGCCTCGCTCTTCTACTGCGGCGTGATCCTGCTCGTGATCGGTCTTGCCGCGAACCTGCTGGCGAGCTGGATCGGGCGCCGCTTCGGTTACGGCGGGGCGGTGAGCGCGTGAGCGACCCGCTGATCGTCGACCCGATGGCGCCGCTGACGCCGAGCGGCAACCTGCGACGGCGCCAGCTCGTCAGCCGGGCCGCCGAGCTGGGAGCGACCGGCGCCGCGGTGGTTGCCGTCGGCGTCCTCGGATTCGTCCTCTGGACCATCGCCTCTCGCGGCATCAAGGCGATCAGCTTCGACTTCATCTTCACCGCCTATCCGACGGGGGTGGGGCCGATGCTGCTCGGCACCTCTGTCATCGCTCTCGTCGCCACCGCGATGGCAATGCCCGTGGGCGTCCTCATCGCCCTCTACATCAGCGAGTACTCGGGCGCGAAAGGGGCGCGCGTCCTCAAACTCGTCCTCGACCTGGTCAACGGCCTGCCCTCGATCATCCTCGGGCTCTTCGCCTTTGCGCTCCTCGTCAACCACCAGCAGCAGTCCGGCTTCGCGGGCTCGGTGGCGCTGGCGATCATCGAGCTGCCGCTGATCGCGCGCGGCTCGCAGGAGGTCCTGCAGCTGGTGCCGCAGAGCCTGCGCGACGCCTCCGACGCGCTCGGGGTTGCGCGCTGGCGCTCGGTGCTGACGGTGGTCCTGCCGACTGCGCTCGGCGGGATCATCACCTCGACGGTGTTGGCGGTCGCCCGCGCCGCC
>JBQCEW010000388.1:0-3896 GCA_051959815.1 Solirubrobacterales bacterium | reverse complement strand
CGTGTGGGTTTGTGGGTTGTTTCTTTCCTTCTTTTTTTTTTTGTTTTTGTTTGTGGGTTTGGGGTTTTTTTTTTTTTTTTTTCACTCCACCCCCCCCCCCCCCCCCCCGGCGGGGGTTAGCCGCAGACGGGCCAGGGGCTGGAACCGGACTCTGCGTAGAGCAGCGCCGCGCGGTAGTTCTGCTCGGCGACGGAGGCCGCCGCGGGGTCGCCACTGCCGCCGACCGATTCCCAGGTCCCGTAGTCGAACTGATAGAGACCCCTGTAGGTGCCGTCGGAGGAGACGGCGGTCGGGTCACCGCCGGACTCGCAGGAGGCGATCGCTTCCAGAGTGGCGAGCGAGACTCCCCCAGGCAGTTCGGCGAACTCTTTTTCGCGTTCGCGCTCCTGCTTGCGGGCAGTAGCGCGTTCTTCGGCCTGGATTCGGTGGGAGATCGTGCGGACGAGCCGCTGGAATCGAGCGCCCGGCCGCTGCAGCGGCGAGATCGGCGCCACCTGTGCTGGACCCACGCTGGGTCCCTGAGCCGAGCCACCTCCCCCAGTCGCCAACGCGACCGCCGGAAAGGCAAGCAAGATGAGCAAAATCGCAAGGAAATATTTGTGTTTCGTGAGCAAGCGCGAAACCGTGAGGCTTCACGCCATTCCTATGTGTGTGTGCGGTCACAGAAGTACCTAAACTCGCAACAAGTCGCACAAGCTCAGGCACGAAGGCGGCTGCTGTCCCGGGTGACGTGATCGCGATCTTGCGGACTCAGACCGCTTTTGCGATCAGCAATCGCAGGTCCGGCAGCGTCCGGAACGACTTCACCTCGACGCTGCCGTAGCCGCTCTCCCCCATCCAGCGAGAGACCTCGTCGACCGTGTAGGTGTCGGCGCCGGAGGTGAGGTGGAAGAAGAGGCCGAGGATCGAGGCGAGGGTGGCGCGCTGGCCCGACGGTCGGTCGTAGAGATCGAGGACGCAGAGCGGCGCGCCTGACCGCAGCACCGCGCGGACGCGGGAGAACAGGGTCCGCATCTGCTCCGGCGTGAGGTGGTGGATGATGTTGAAGCAGAGGGCGCCGTCGTAGTGGCCGCCATAGTCGACCTCGAACATGTCGCCGACAAGGTGGTGGACGCGGTCGCTCATCCCTGCTTCGGCGACGATCTGCTCCCCTACCTTGGCGCTGCCCGGCAGGTCGACGATCGTCGCTCGCAGCCCCTCGTGCCGGCGGCAGAGCGCCATCGAGAACTCGCCGTGGGCGCCAGCCACGTCCAGCACCGAGTGGGCGCCCTTCGCCAGCGGGATCGCCTTCGCCACTTCGGCGCTGGAGAGGCGCGCGACCTGGTACTGGCCGCGGATGTAGGACTGCCAGTAGGGATCGTCCGCCTCTTTCCCGTGCAGCTCGGCGTGGGTGCCGTCGCGGACCAGGTCCTCGAGGCGCGCGTACCAATCCCAGTAGTAGGCGGTGTCAGCGAGGAAGTCGCCGAGGTAGGTGTCCGAGCGCGGGTCGAGCCAGGGGCGGCCGCTCTTGGTCATCTCGTAGCGGCCATCGGGGAGCTGGCGGACGTGACCGAGCGAGGCGATCACATCGAGAACGCGGGCCGTCCCGGCCTTCTGCAGCCCCAGGTGCTCGGCCAGCTCGCCGGGCTCGCGCGGGCCCTCGGCCAGAGCGGCGAGGATCCCGGTCCGCTGCGCCACCTGCAGCGAGCGCGCGATCGGCATCGAGTACATCGCCTCGCCGATCGGCGTCGGCAGTTTGTTGAGGAGCAGTCCGAGCCGCTCAACTGGTCCGTCGGGCACGGCGGCGATCCGCATGACCTCCACCCTATCCGCGATGATCGCCGCGTGGCAGAGGCGCCAACCTCACGACTGCTGCTGGCCTGCCCGGACCGGCCGGGGCTGATAGCCCGTGTCAGCGGCTTCCTCGCCGAGTCCGGCCTCAACATCGTCGACGTCGACCAGCACTCCAGCGCCGAGGGCCGTTTCTTCATGCGGATGGTCTTCGACCGGGTACCGGAGGGCGAGCGCGAGGCGCTGGAGCGGCGCTTCGCGGAGGAGATCGGCGAGCCCTTCGAGATGGACTTCGAGTTCCACGAGACGGGGCGCACGCGGCGGGTGGCAGTGATGGTCTCGCGCGAGGACCACTGCCTCTCCGACCTGCTCTGGCGCTGGCGCAGCGGCGACCTCGGCGGCGAGATCGCGCTGGTGATCTCCAACCACCCCGACCACCGCGACCAGGTCGAGTCGGTCGGGCTCCCCTTCCACCACGTGCCGGTGGAGCCGGCGACGAAAGCGGAGGCCGAGCGGCAGATCCTCGATCTGCTCGACGGGGTCGACCTGCTCGTCCTCGCCCGCTACATGCAGATCCTCTCCGACGGCTTCCTGCGCGAGCTCGGCGCCCCGGCGATCAACATCCACCACAGCTTCCTCCCCGCCTTCGTCGGCGCCGACCCCTACCACCGCGCCTACGAGCGCGGCGTCAAGCTGATCGGGGCGACCGCGCACTACGTCACCGCCGAGCTCGACGCCGGGCCGATCATCGCCCAGGACGTGACCCGGGTCGACCACCGCGACGAGGTCGCCGACATGATCCGCCTCGGCCGCGACGTCGAGCGCCTCGTCCTGGCCCGCGCCGTGATGGCCCACCTCGACGACCGCGTTCTCCTCGACGGCGACCGCACCATCGTCTTCTGACACTGACCTCTGGCTGCGCAGCCAGTCGTGGCGTAAAGTGAAGTCATGGAGCGGGTGACGCTGCCGCCGGGATCCAAGGCGCCGGCCTTCGTGCAGGCGGCCCGCTATGTGCGTAGCCCGCTCGACTTCCTCTCCCGCTACCGGGAGCGCTACGGGGACGTCTTCACGGTCCGCTTCCCCTTCTTCGGCCAGATCGTCTACGTCGCCAGCCCGGAACTAGTGAAAGCGGTGTTCACCGGCTCGCCCGCGGTCTTCCACGCCGGCGACGCGAACGCGACGATGTTGGAGCCGGCGCTGGGGCCGAACTCCGTCCTCACCCTCGACGACGAGCCGCACCTGCGCCAGCGCAAACTGCTGCTGCCGCCCTTCCACGGCGAGCGGGTCCGCCGCTACGGCGAGCTGATCGAGGAGGTGACGCGGCGCGACATGGCGACCTGGCCGGTCGGCGAGCCGTTCGCACTGCGCCCCCACACCCAGCGGATCACGCTGTCGGTGATCCTCCGCGCGGTCTTCGGGATCGCCGACGAGGTGCGGATCGACCGGGCGACGAAGCTGATCGACGCTTTCTCCGACCGGGTGACGACCATCACTCGCTTCCCCAACCTGCGCCGCGACCTCGGCCCCGGCAGCCCCTGGCGCCGCTTCGTGGCCGCCCGTGATCGCCTCGACGCCTTCATCTACGAGGAGATCGTGCTGCGCCGAGCGGAAGCCGAAAGCGAGGAGCGCGACGACGTCCTCTCGGTGCTGTTGCGGGCACGCCACGACGACGGCTCGCCGATGTCGGACGCCGAACTGCGCGACGAGCTGGTCACGATCGTCGGCGCCGGTCACGAGACGACCGCCACCGGCCTCGCCTGGGCGATGGAGCGGCTGCTGCGCAATCGGCGGGCGCTCGGCCTGCTGCGGGAGTCGCTCGCCGCCGGCCACAGCGACTACCTGGAGGCGACGGTGAAAGAGACGCTGCGGGCACGGCCGGTGATCATCGACGTCGCCCGCAAGCTGACCGCACCAGCGACGATCGGCGGCTACGAGCTGCCAGCCGGGACCTTCGTCGTGCCGGCGATCGCCGGCGTCCACATGCGCGAGGACCTCTACCCCGAACCGGAGGAGTTCCGGCCCGAGCGCTTCCTCAACGACAAGGCCGACACCTACGCCTGGATCCCCTTCGGCGGCGGTGTCCGCCGCTGCGCCGGCGCCGCCTTCGCCGAGTTCGAGATGCGGAT
>JBQCEW010000387.1:0-6170 GCA_051959815.1 Solirubrobacterales bacterium | reverse complement strand
CGCAGTGATCGGCCTGATCGTCGGCTTCGCCGCCCAGCACACGATCGCCAACATGGTCGCCGGGATTCAGATCGCCGTCTCGCAGCCGATCCGGATCGGCGACCGGGTCAAGTTCGAAGACTGCGAGGGGCGCGTCACCGACATCACCCTCTCCTACACCTACCTCGACCCTGGCGACGGCAGCTCGATCGTGATCCCGAACCAGCTGCTGGTTGAAGGGACCGTCCACAACCGCTCCACTGCGGACACGGTCGAAGAAAAGCCCGCCTGACCGCAACCTCCGCGAAGTACCCTCTGCTCGATGACGCAGCGCAACCGGCGACGCCAGCGCCGTCAGGGGGGAATCGGCGCGAAGCTCCTGCTCGTCCTCGGCGGCGTCCTCGCCCTGCTCGCGATCGGCGCGATCGCCGTCACCTCCTGGGTGCTCAACGTCGCCGCCGACGCGCCTTCGCTTGCCTCCTGCAAACCGGTCGACAAGGGCGGCAACACGGTGCTCTACGCCGCCGACGGGTCGAAGCTGGGCTACGTCGCCTCGCCGGAAGCGCGCGAGCCGGTCTCGATCAAGCGGGTCCCGAAGACCCTGCTGCGGGCGACGGTCGCGATCGAGGACAAGCGCTTCTACCAGCACGGCGGGATCGACGAGGAGGGAATCGTGCGGGCGGCGCTGAAGGATCTCGAAGCGGGCGAACCGGTCGAGGGCGGCTCGACGATCACCCAGCAGCTCGTCCGCAACCTCTGCCTCCGCCACCCGAAGCGCAACCTCGAACGCAAGATCGTCGAAGCGAAGCTGGCGGAAGAGTATTTCCAGCGCCACAGCCGCCGCGAAATCCTCGGCTCCTACCTCAACGTAGCCGCCTACGGGACGGTCGAAGGGAGCACCGCGATCGGCGCCGGCGCGGCGGCGAGAATCTTCTTCTCGAGGCCGGTCTGGAAGCTGAACCTGCCGCAGGCGGCGTTGCTGGCAGGGCTGCCGCAGGCGCCTTCGCAGTACAACCCCTTCCTCGCCCCCGCCGCCGCGAAAGCCCGCCGCAACGAGGTGCTGCGGCAGATGGCGCAACTCGGCTACATCAGTCAGGCACGGGCCAAGCAGGCAATGGCGAGCGGGCTGCAGGTGAACTCCGGCGGCGGCTATTTCAAGCACCGCCAGCCCTACTTCTTCGACTACGTCGAAAAAAGGCTGATCGAGAAGTACGGGGCGAACACGGTGCGGCGTGGCGGCCTCGAGGTCTACACGACGATCGATCCCGAGCTGCAGCGGGTTGGCCTCGAAGCGGTACGCTCGACCCTCCCCTACTCGACCGACCCCTCCTCGGCGCTGGTCTCGATCGACCCCCGCAACGGCCACATCCGGGCGATGGTCGACAGCTCCTACTACGGGCAGAGCCAGTTCAACCTCGCCGCCCAGGGCCACCGGCAGCCGGGGTCCACCTTCAAGGCGTTCGTTCTGACGACGGCAATCAAGCAGGGGATCGACCCCTATTCGACCTACTACACCTCCAAACCGCTCAACCTCTACCTGCCCAAGTGGGGGCACTGGACGGTCCACACCGCCGACATGGGCTACCAGGGAACGATCAACCTGAAGCAGGCGACGGTCACTTCCGACAACACCGTCTTCGCCCAGCTCGACCTCGACGTCGGGCCAAAGGCGGTGGCGGCGACGGCGGAATCGATGGGGATCACCTCGCCGCTCGACGGCATCCCGGCGGAGGGGATCGGCGGTCTCCGCGTCGGCGTCTCGCCGCTGGAGATGGCCGACGCCTACTCCACGCTGGCCGCCGGCGGCATCCACCACGACCCCGTGGCGATCGCCAAAGTCGTCTTCCCCAACGGCCACGTCGACCGACCCGAGGCGCCCCACCCGCGGCGGGTGCTCTCGCGGCCGGTTGCCTGGCAGGTGACGCGGCTGCTGCACGACAACATCACCGAAGGCACCGGCACCGCCGCCTATACCGGTTGCGTCGGGCAAGCCGGCAAGACCGGGACGACCGACGAATACACCGACGCCTGGTTCGCCGGCTACCAGCCGAACCTCTCGACCGTGGTCTGGGTCGGCTACCCCGAATCGAACGAGATCTCGATGTCGAGCGTGCACGGGATCATCGTCTTCGGCGGCACCTTCCCGGCCGAAATCTGGCACTCGCTCTACAGCGGCGCCGGGGTGCCCTGCGAGGAATTCCACGAACCGACCCAGCAGATCAGCTGGGCTCCCTTCTACGGCCGCTACGCGCGCTCGAGCCCGAGCGAAAGCTCCAGCCTCACCGGCTCGGGTAAGAGTGGCAAGGGTGGGAGCAGCGAACCGCCGCCGGGCAGCGCCGCCGTTGGCGGCTACAACCCCAACGCCTACGCCCCGGGGGCGGGACAGAAACCGATGCCGCTACCACCCCCGCCTCCGCAGAGCGACGTCGGCGGCGGCAAATCCGCGGGCAGGTAGCACCGATCGATCCCGGGCTTGCCTATGGCCTGATGTGGGCCGGGTTCGTCGCCTACCTGGGAGTGCTCGCGATGGCGCCACGGCTGGGCCGCCGCGTCGTCTGGGGTCTGATCATTGCCCTAGTTGCCGGCTTCGCAATCGCGCCCGTCCTCCTCTCGCACGACGTCTACAGCTACGTCGACTACGCGCGGCTGGGCGTGCGGCACGGGCTCGACCCCTACGTGCACGCGCCGCGTGCGGCGCGAGGCGATCCCGCCTTCGCCCACGTCACCTGGACCAAGACGACCAGCGCCTACGGCCCGCTCTTCACCCTCGCCACCTACCCGCTGGCGTGGCTGCCGGTCGGCGCGGCGGTGGCTGTGCTGAAGGCAGTGGCAGCGCTCTCGGTCCTCGGCATCGCCCTGATCGTCTCCCGCCTCGCCGCTTGGCGCGGCGTCGATCCCCTCCGCGCTGCTGCTTTCGTCGCCATCAACCCGCTCGTCCTCGTCCACGTCGTCGGCGGCGCCCACAACGACGCCCTGACGATGCTGCTCGCAATGCTCGCCGTCGCGAGCATCCTCAGCGCCCGCGAGTTCACCGGCGGCGTCGCCCTGGTAGCCGCCGCAGCCACCAAGCTCTCCGCCGCCTTCCTCGCCCCCTTCGCTCTCCTCGGCACCGTCACCTCCGCGCCGACGGGACGAAAAGGGTCCTATATAGACCGAAATCGTCCCGTCGGCAGATTGGTGGCAGGGGGGCTGGGAGCGGCGCTCACGATTGGGGTGGCGGCTTGGTTCGGGTTCGGCTGGGACTGGCTGAATGGCTTCGGCCTGGCCGGGGAGAACCAGAGTCGGACCAGCCACCTCAGCGTCCCGACCACCATCGCGCGCATCTCCGGCCTCGGCCCAGGAGGCGTCCGCCTCGCCGCCGCGCTCTTCTTCGCCGCCCTTGTCGCCTACCTGCTCGCCTGGACCTGGCGCGGCGGCGACTGGATCCGCGCCGCCGCCTGGGCCGCCTTCGCCCTCCTCCTAGCCACCAGCTGGCTCCTCCCCTGGTACCTCCTCTGGCCTCTCCCCCTAGTAGCCATCTCCCGCAACCGCCCCCTCCAGCTCCTCACGCTCTCCCTAACTGCCTACCAACTAGGAGCGCGCATACCTCTGTGAAGAGGGACCAGACCCCCTCGGAACGTCTTGTACTTCTCGGTCACGGCGCCCTAGGACTGCCGAAAGCGATCCACCCGAGCAAGTTAAGTGGAGAGGGGGTCTGGTCCCTCCCCAGCGACCTCCGCCGCCTCCTCCTCCGGGGAGGCATGGAGGATCCCGGTGGGGATGCTCCAGCCCTCGCGCCGGCCCAGCGCCGTCACCGCGGCGACGTAGATCAGTTCCCCCACCGTCATCACCCCCCGCACGGCGATCGCGATCAGGGACCCGAGGGCAAAGCTTCTTCCCGGCAGCGCCGCCTTCACCGCCCAGGCGAAGGCGGCGTCGCGGACGCCGAGGCCGGCCGGGGCGATCAGCGTCACCAGCGCCGCCCAGTAGCCGATCGCCTGCGCCGAGCCGACCAGCAGCAGGTCGTTGAAGGGGATGAAGGTGACCGAGCGGGCGATGCAGTAGATCGAGAGCGCCACCACGACCCAGTTCAGACAGTAAAAGAGGATCAGGGCGATCACTCCCCGCAGGGAGATCACCCCCGGCAGCGGTTCGCGCCCGAACGCCCGCAGCGCCCTGTTCACCAACGGGCCGAAGATCTGCGGGTGCAGGAGCGCGATCGTGACTGGGATCAGCAGCAGCACCCCCCAGCGCAACGACTCCCCCTGCAGGTCGGGGTGCTGGATGATGAAGTAGGCGGCGACGATGACCGCCGAGGTGGCGGAGAGCGCCTGTTCGTAGACGATGCTGGCCAGCGTTATCCGGCGCGGCACCCCCGCTCGCTCCGAGAGCAGCACCCGGCCGAGCACGTAGAGAACGCTGCCGGGGACGTAGCGGGCGAGCAGCGGCTGCCCCCAGGCGACCTGCGCCCGGCCGATCCCGAGGGGATAGCCGAGGTAGCGCAGGATCAGGTCCCAGCCGAGGGCGCTGATCGCGAAGTAGGCGGGCAGGATCACGAGCGCTGGGATCAGCCAGGCAACGTGGAAATGCACCCCTTCGTTCTGGATCTCCGACCACTGGTTGACGACCGTGAGGACGAGGAAGCCGAAGATGAGCACCGCCAACCCGATCTGCAAGCCGAGGCGGACCCGGCGGCTGCGCGGGGGCTTGCGGCCGATCTGCGCTCCGGCCTCGCCTACCCGATGGAGGAATGGTCGGCCGCGCTCCACGAGCGCTCCACCTTAGTCTTTGGGATAGTCGCATGGTGGGCGAGTTCGACCTGCTGGCCAAACTGCGCAACCGGCTTCCCGCCGACGGGCGCCAGGTCATGCTCGGCAGCGGCGACGACGCCGCGGTCACTCTTCCCGGCGGCTGCACGGCCACCTCGGTCGACGCGATGGTCGAGGGGGTCCACTTCCGCCGCGAGGAGGCGCCGCCGCGGCTGATCGGGCGCAAGGCCCTCGCCACCGCCCTTTCCGACCTGGCGGCGATGGGCGCCGACGCGGGCGAGGCATACGTGGCCCTGGGAAGGCCGGAGGACATCGGCGAGGAGGGCCTGCTCGAGCTCGTCGGCGGCCTGCTCGAGCTAGCCGAGGAAACCGAGGTAACGCTCGCCGGCGGCGACGTCACCCGCGCCCCGGTGCTGATGCTGGCGGTGACCGTCGTCGGCCACGCCCGCCGCCCGGACGAACTCGTTCCGCGGGCGGGCGCCGAGCCGGGTGACGTCGTGGTCGTGACCGGCGAGCTCGGCGGCGCCGCCGCCGGGCGGCTCCTGCTCGACGACCCCAGCCTCGCCGACGCCGTCTCGGCAGACACGGCCGAGCGCCTGCGTGCGCGCCAGCTCGATCCCACCCCCCGCCTCCGTTCCGGCCGCGCCCTCGCCGACGCCGGCGCCACCGCGATGATCGACCTCAGCGACGGCCTCGCCGGCGATGCGCTCCATATCGCCGAGGCCAGCAACGCTGGCCTGCACATCGACGCCGGGGCCCTGCCGCTGGCGAAGGGCGTTGCCGAGGTCGCCGCCGCTGCCGACCGAGACCCCCTCGAGCTGGCTGCCGCCGGCGGCGAAGATTACGAGCTGCTGGCGACCTTGCCGCCCGAGAAGCTGGCTGTGGCCACCGGCCGCATCAGCGAAGCGATGGAAACGACCTTGACCGAGATCGGCGAAGTCATCTCAGGTGAGGGGGCCGAGATCAGGCTGCCCGGGGGGGAGCTACTCGAGGCTCGGGGCTACGACCACTTTGCGGAGCCGTAGCGTGGATTCCCGTCAGCAGCTCACGCACCGAACGGTGGCTGAGCATCGCAGCGGCAATAGCGCTGGGATCCGGCTTGTAGGCGCCGGATTCGACCATGGATTTCAGCTCATGTGCCTGCATTGCTCTCGCGGTCATTATCGACGTGGCTACCCATATCCTTAGTTCTTAGTACTCGCACATGCGTCCAAACCTGCCGCGGTCATTACCCTTGAAGCATGGCGAACGGCTCGGCGCGCATCCTTCTCGTCGATGACGAGCAGTCGATCCAGACGCTGCTGAGCTACCCGCTGCGCAAGGACGGCTACCACGTCACCTCCGCCCTCGACGGTTCCGAAGCCTTGCGACGCTTCGAAGAAGGCCGCTTCGACCTGGTCATCCTCGATCTGATGCTGCCTCACATGGGCGGGGTCGAAGTCT
>JBQCEW010000386.1:0-4111 GCA_051959815.1 Solirubrobacterales bacterium | reverse complement strand
TGCAGGAGCTCTATGTGATTCCGGCCCTGCGCGGCCGGGGGATCGGGCGGGCCTTGCTGGAGACGGCGATCGAGCTCTCCCACCGCCGCGGCGCCGCCGGCATCGACCTCAACACCGGCGAAACCGACACCGCCGCCCGCGGGCTCTACGAGAGCATGGGATTCACCAACCGCGAAGGCGGTCCCGACGGACCCGCGATGCTCTTCTACGAGCGGGAGATCTGAGCCGTCAGCTCGGCGAAGCCGATGCCCTCCGGCGCCCCGACCCGCTCGGGGTGGAACAGGTGGCCGAGGAGCTCGACGCCGTCGATCAGGCGCGGACCGGGCCGCGAGAAGGTCGAAGCGGCGTCGACCGCGTAGATGCGGCGAGCGCCGAGCGAATCGAGGCGGTCGCGGTGCTGGAGGGCCTGCTCGCGGGAGTCGTCGAGGTACCAGCCGCAAGGCATCGAGACGATCACCTCGGGGTCGAGCCCGTGCAGGTCCTCCCACTCGACTTGGGGCGACTTCTGGCCGGCGCGACCGGCGGCGTCCTTGCCGCCGGCGAGCTCGATCATCTCCGGAATCCAGTGGCCGCCGAGGAAGGGCGGGTCGAGCCACTCGAGGGCGAGGACACGCGGTCGCGGCACTTCCGCCACCGCGGCGCGGACCGCTTCCAGACGAGCCTCCAGCTCGCGGCGAAGCTCGGCCGCCTGACCCTCGATCCCTGCCGCCGCACCCAACCTCGTCACGTCATCCAAGACCTCGCCGAGGGTGGTCGGGTCCTGCTGCAGCACCTGCGGCCTCCCCGGCAGCCGCGCCGCTACCTCGACCACGTCGTCGTAGGAGACGGCGCAGACCTCGCAGACCGCCTGGGTGACGATCAGGTCCGGCTCCAGCTCGCCCAGGCGCTCCTCGTCGAGCGTGTAGAGGGCGCGGCCTTCGCCGACCACCTCCTTCACCGCCGCGTCGATCTCGCCGGCGGAAAGGCCCTCCGGCAGCACCGTCGCCGTCAGCTGCGGCAGCTCGCTCGCCGCCACCGGGAAGTCGCACTCGTGGGTGACGCCGACGACGCTCTCGCCGAGGCCGAGCGCGAACAGCATCTCGGTGGCCGAGGGGACGAGGCTGGCGATCCTCATCCCCTCAGCATGACGAGTCGGTCGTTGCGTGGTTCCTTTGTCTGCTCATGCACGACAAAGGAACCACAGGATGGGGGCCTACGCTCCCGCTGCCAAGAGCGCGTTCGCCGCGCCGGTCATCCCGGCCTGGTTGGGATGGAGCGGCGCTGCCAGTTCGCCCGGCACCAGCGGTTCGACCCAGCGGGTCGAGCTGCCCTTGCAGGCGTCGTGGCCGATGCTGGCGTTGTACCAGTTGACCAGCGTCGCTCCGTTGGCCGCCGCCTGGGTCGCGAGCATCGAGTCGAGGCGTTGCTCGGTCGAGCGCAGGTAGGGCACGTCGGAGAACCCGATCGGCATCTGCGGCCAGCAACCCAACCCGGTCTCGGGGAAGATCGCCGGGTAGTTGACGACGTAGATTTTCGCCGCGGGCGAGCGGGCGTGGATCCCCTGCAGGACCGCCGCCACCTTCGGTGCCGTCGCTTCGATCCTCGCCTTCAGCTGATCGACTCCGCCGGCGTCGTATTTGTCGAGGCAGGGATGGCTGAACGGGTTCAGCGTGATGCAGCTCTCGGCCACTTCCGAGAAGCCGATGTCGTTGCCGCCGATCGTCAGCGAGACGACCGTGGTGTTCGCGTCCAGCGAGTTGAACTGCGGCGGGTTGGGCCCGTCGATTTCGACGTTCTGCGGGTTGGTCATGTCCACGGTCGTGGCGCCGCTACAGCTCGCATCGCGCAGGGTCAGACCGATCCCGGGTGCCGCGAGGTGCGGGTAGTTGTGGTCCGACTTGAGGCAGCCGAGCGGCAGGACCGGGTTCGGGATCAGCGGCCCGGCCGCGTAGGAGTCGCCGAGGGCGACGTAATTTGCCGCGCGCGCTCCCGCTGCCATCGCGCCCGCGAGCGCTGCCAATGCCAGCAGCAGCATCAACGGCAGCCGCCGCGGGCGGATCAGAGTTGACTGGTTCATTACTTCTCTCCTTCGGGTTGCTTGCCCTGCCCGCTCCCCAGCCATATGCTCAAGATAGTTTCGGGTTAAAGCCCGCGCAAGCTCCCGCTCCTTTCCGGGTAGCGAACCAGTCAAACGAGATCGGAGGACCGATGCGTCGCACCCTGCCCCTAGCTCTTCTTGTCATGACGATGCTGATCGCCGCCGCACCCGCCCGGGCCGAACTCCCGGTCATCTACAGCGGCGCCTACGGCTATGCCCACGTCAGCCCGACCGCGAGCCCGCCAGGGGCCAACGACTGGTCCTGCAAACCGAGCGCGGCGCACCCGCGGCCGGTGGTCCTCGTCCACGGCACCTTCGCCGACATGTCCGATAGCTGGCAGGCGCTCTCACCCCTGCTGAAGAACAACGGCTGGTGCGTCTTCGCCCTCAACTACGGCTCCTACAGCGGCAGCGGCGCGATCGGCGTCTACGGCGTCGGCGAGATCCGCAACTCGGCCCAGGAACTCTCGGCCTTCGTCGACAAAGTCCTCGCCGCCACCGGGGCGAGCGAAGTCGACATGGTCGGCCACTCGCAGGGCGGGATGATGCCGCGCTACTACCTCAAGTTCCTCGGCGGCGCGGAAAAGGTCCACACCCTGGTCGGCCTCTCGCCCTCCAACCACGGAACCACCGTCGACGGGATCGGCGTCCTCGCCCGCTTCTTCCCGGGTGGCGAACAGTTCACCGGCGCCCTCTGCCCCGCCTGCGAGGAGCAGATCGTCGGCTCGTCCTTCCTCGCCGAACTGAACAGCGGCGGCGACACCGTACCCGGCGTCGAATACACCGTGATCCAGACCCTCTACGACCAGGTCGTCACCCCCTACGCCTCGGCCTTCCTCTCAGGCTCGAGCGTCCACAACGTCCTACTGCAGAACCAGTGCATCCTCGACCTCGGCGACCATCTCTCGATGCCCTACGACCACATCGCCGACGCCGACGTCCTCACCGCGCTCGACCCGGCGCACCCGCGCCACCCGCTCTGCACCCCGATCCTGCCGACCGAGGGCGGCTAGCGACGCAGCTCAGCCAGACGCGCCGTCGTCCCCGCGGTATGGCCCCGGCTTCGGCCGGGGCCTGCCGCCGGGGAAGGCGAGGCGGAGGATCGTCCGCTGGACCATCCCGAGCTGCTGCATCAGCGGGCCGCTGTTGTAAGGGAGGCCGTAGCGCTCGCAGACGTCTTTCACCTGCGGGGCGATCTCGGCGTAGCGGGTGCTCGGCATGTCCGGAAAGAGGTGGTGCTCGACCTGGTAGCTGAGGTTGCCGCTGGCGACGTGGAAGAGCGGCCCCCCGTCGATGTTGGCCGAGCCGGTGAGCTGGCGGATGTACCAGCCGCCGCGGCTCTCGTTCTCCACCTCCTCCTGGGAGAAGGTGTAGGTCTGGTCCGGGAAGTGGCCGCAGAAGATGATCGCGTAGGCCCAAACGTTGCGGACGATATTGGCGGTGGCGTCGGCCTTGGCGGTCTGGCGGAAGGTCCTGCTGCCGCAGCGCACCGCGGCTTCGACGGCCGGAGCCCAGCGGTTGCCGCGCTTGCGACGGACCCGGCCCAGTAGGCCGCGCGGTTGCTTGCGGTTCCGCCGCGCCGCGATGCCGGCGTCAACCGCCGCCGCGGCGAGGGCGCTGACCAGCGGCCAGGCGATGTAGTCCTTGACGACCTGGTCCTTGGCCTTGCCGGCGATCCCCTTCAGCTCCCGCTTCACCTGGTGCATCGGCTTGTGCCCCTTGCGGATCGCTTCGAAGTCGAGGTCGTGCAGCGCCACTCCCCACTCGAACAGCGCCATCAGGATCAGGTTGTAGACGGGCTGCAGGAGGTAGACCGGGTGCCAACGCTGGCTCGGGTCGATCCGCATGATCTCGTAGCCGAGGTCCTTGTCCTTGCCGCGGATGTTGGTGTAGGTGTGATGGACGTAGTTGTGGGAGTGCTTCCAGGCCTCGGCGGTGGAGGCGGTGTCCCAGTCCCAGGTCGAGGAGTGGATGCGCGGGTCGTTCATCCAGTCCCACTGCCCGTGCATGACGTTGTGGCCGATCTCCATGTTC
>JBQCEW010000385.1:0-18233 GCA_051959815.1 Solirubrobacterales bacterium | reverse complement strand
CTCGACGCTGGACCGGATCGAGGAGGGGATCGTGCTCGCCGCCGTCGCCGGTTACTTCGCGGTCGAAGGGCGCTCCTTCGCGGCGGCGATGTGCGTGGTCGCCGTGCTCGGCTCGCTGATGGTCTCCTACACCCGCGCGCGAGCCGAGGCGCTCGGGGTCGAATGCAAGGTCGGATTGGCGACGCGACCGGTGAGGGTCGTGTTACTTTCGATCGGGTTGATCTTCGCCAAGGGCGCCGGTTTGGGCGATTTCGAACTGCTGGCGCCGGCGGTCTACGTCGTCGCTGCCCTGACGATTTTCACCACCTTCCAGCGGGTATGGCATGTGCGAAACGAGCTTTCCGGCGAGGTCCCCGGCGCCAAGAACGGCGACGGTGGCGGCGCTGGGGACGTGTAACCAGCGGAGCCACCCGGTGTCTTCAGCCACCCAGCGCAATCCAGGAGGACTTCCGAATCAATGAGTGAGAGCAACGGAGCCAACGGCCACACGAACGGCGTCGGCCGCACGGACGAGAAGGTCCGGGTAGCGATCGTCGGCGTCGGCAACTGCGCCAACAGCTTCATCCAGGGCGTCCAGTACTACAAGGACGCCGACCCGGCCGACGAAGTGCCGGGCCTGATGCATGTCGACCTCGGCGGCTACCACGTCCGCGACGTCGAGTTCGTCGCCGCCTTCGACATTGACGCCGAGAAGGTCGGCAAAGACCTCTCCGAGGCGATCTGGTCGGGGCAGAACGACACGATCAAGTTCGCCGAGGTGCCGAACCTCGGGGTCAAGGTCGAGCGTGGGATGACCCATGACGGGCTCGGCAAGTACCTGAAAGAGAAGATCACCAAAGCCCCGGGCGAAACCGCGGACGTCGTCGGCATCCTCAAGGAGACCAAGGCCGACGTGCTGGTCTGTTACCTGCCGGTCGGCTCCGAGGAGGCGACCAAGTGGTACGTCGAGCAGGCGCTGAAGGCGGGCGTCGGCTTCGTCAACTGCCTGCCGGTCTTCATCGCCCGCGAGGACTACTGGGACAAGCGCTTCCAGGAGGCAGGGCTGCCGATCATCGGCGATGACATCAAGAGCCAGGTCGGGGCGACGATCGTCCACCGGGCCCTGGCGCGCCTATTCCACGACCGCGGCGTGCGGCTGGAGCGGACCTCGCAGCTCAACGTCGGCGGCAACATGGACTTCTACAACATGCTCGAGCGCGAGCGGCTGGACTCGAAGAAGATCTCGAAGACCAACGCCGTCACCTCGATCATGGGGCACGAGCTGCCCAAGGAGGACGTCCACGTCGGCCCGTCCGACTACGTCGCCTGGCTGACCGACCGCAAGTGGGCGCACATCCGGCTCGAGGGCAAAGCCTTCGGCGACGTGCCGCTGACCGCCGAGCTGAAGCTCGAGGTCTGGGACTCGCCGAACTCCGCCGGCGTCGTCATCGACGCGGTGCGGCTGATCAAGCTGGCGCTCAACAACGGCATCGCCGGCCAGCTCGACGGCCCCTCCAGCTACCTGATGAAGAGCCCGCACACGCAGCGGCCCGACGACGAGGCGCGCGAGCAGACCGAGCAGTTCATCGTCGAAAACGCCCGTGGCAAGTCGCTGCCGGGTCAGCCGGCCAGCGAGGCGCCGAGCACGACCTCGGCCTAAGCGCCAGCCCCACAGCATCCCGTGGTTCCTTTGTCGGCTATATGACGACAAAGGAACCACGGGATGGGCTAACGGCTCTTATCCTGCCCCTGTGAGTCGCGGCAACCTCTCGATCGCCCAGGTCTTCCCGGTCCGCCGGGGCCGGGGGGCGGCGAATCCGGCGGCGCGTTTCGCCGAAGCCATCTCTGAGGAGCTCGAGCGGCGCGGGCACGAGGTGCTGCGGATCTCCACCGGGGATCCGGTCAAACGGTTGCTGAAAGGGCGGGACCTGGACATCGTCCACGTCCACGATCCCTTCGCGCCGAGCGCGCCCTCGGCGGCGCTGCGCCACTCCTTCTCGCTCAACGTCGCCACCTTCCACGACCCGCGCGAGCGCGTACTGGCGACCCAGGTGGCGCGGCCGCTGGTCGAGATCTTCTTCGGCCGGATCGACGCCCGCACGGTGACGCGGCCGGAGACGGCGCAACTACTGGAGCGCTTCTTCCCGGCGGACTACGAGCAGGTCGAGGGCGTCGACGAGCTGGAAGCGATTTACCGGCGCCTGCTCGCCCGCCGCCACGACCCGACCGGCGACCCGGAGGTGCGGGAGCGGATTTCGCGGCGGCCGCTGATCGAGGTCGACCTGCACATGCACACCGACCACTCCGGCGACTGCGCAACCCCCGTCGACGTCCTCATCCAGACCGCCCGCGACCGCGGCCTCGGCGCGATCGCGATCACCGACCACAACGAGGTCTCCGGGGCTCTGGAGGCGCGCAAGCTGGCCGAAGAGCTCGGCGACATCAAGGTGATCGTCGCCGAGGAGGTGAAGACCGCCGAGCAGGGCGAGGTGATCGGCCTCTTCCTCGAGGAGAAGATTCCGAAGGGGCTGACGATGGCGGAGACGATCCGGGAGATCCGCGCGCAGGGAGGGCTCGTCTACGTGCCGCACCCATTCGACCGCTTCCACTCGGTCCCCGACTACGAGCACCTGCTGGACATCGTCGAGGAGATCGACCTGCTTGAGGTCTTCAACCCGCGGGTGGCGGTGACCGCGTTCAACGAAGAGGCGGTGCGCTTCGCCCGCAAGTACCGGATCGTCCCGGCCGCCGGCTCCGACAGCCACGTTGCCCAGGGGCTCGGCAGCGTGCGGCAGCGGATCCACGACTTCGACGGGCCGGCGGAGTTCCTCGAGGCGATGCGGGACGCCGACATCACCCGCAAGCACAAGAACCTGGTCTACGTGCAGACGCTGAAGTTCCTGCAGACGACCGGGCGGCCGAAGGCGCCGAAACGGCGGGTGCCGGATGCCAAGCCGGTTCGCGGCGGGCGGCCGCGGCGGCCGGGACAGCGCCGCCGGGCGAGCAAGTCCTGATGCAGACGGATCGTCGCGGAGGAGGCGCGGGCGCTCCGTCAAAGAGTGCCCCGATGCGCAGCATCGACGACGAGATACGGGAGAAGTACCTGGAGCGCGCGATCCGCGAGCTCAACCAGATGAACCGCGAGGTGCAGGAGTGCCGCCACTGCCCGCGCGGCAAGCTGATGCCGGTGCTCGGCTCCGGCCACCCGCAGGCCGACGTCTTCATGCTCAAGCACGCGCCGCTGGCCTCCGAGATCGAGGAGGGGGTCGCCTTCTACGGCCGCTCCGGCAACGCGCTGATGAAAAGCTTCAAGCGCCTGGGCATCGACCCGCTCGTCGTCTACGGCACCCTCTGCGTCAAGTGCCCGATCCCGGAGCCCGACCTCGCCGCCGGCGAGTGCGTCGCCCGCCTCGTCGAGGAGCTGGCGATCGTGCAGCCGAAGATCGTCGTCGTCATGGGCGAACCCGCCCTGCGCATCCTCAACTCCCTCGGCGTCCCCCTCTCCCGCCCCGTCGAGCCCCGCGAGGGCGAGATCCAGACCTTCACCCCCACCGTCCAGGCCCTCTACACCCCCGACATCGACGAGTCCCTGGACGAAGAGAACGCCAAGGCCCGCTTCTGGCGCGCCTTCAAGACGCTCGGCGTCTGGTACGACGACCTGCCGCCGTACTGAGCGATTTAGAGGCGCTCAGGGGCGCTGTTCTCGTAGAACCAGATCGCGGGATCGCAGATAGCGGCAGGAGTTTGGTCCTCATAGGGCGCTTCCACCCATACCCGGTCATGGGTGGCGAGGAAGAAATTCAGGATCCTCTCGTGAGTACTCGCTTCGGCACCTTTCGGCCAAACCAGCGTGAACTCGTTACCGAGCTTATTCACCAGAACCGCGAGAAGGTCGTCGTAGATCGGGCTGGCTCGGTGGAGGAGGTTCCTTACGCCCACATAGCGATCGAAAGGATCGACGGGGAGGCGCGTCAAAGAGAAGAAGTACTCGCTCTCACTCAACATCGGCTGGAACCGCGACCAATCGTTGCCCTCGATTCTTTCTGCAAAGCGAGCGGGGAAAGATCCCTCGGTGTATTCCTCAGCACTCCCTAGGTGGATCTCTTCAGACTCGCGACCGTCGTACAGAAGCTGGTTCTTAAAGTTATCGATTCCAATTTGCAGGGCAGCAGAGGCTGCCTGAGCGATCAACTCGCCTCGGTCTCCTACAGCGCGACTGTGACCCACGACGTTCCGGAGTTCTCGGATCTCTGACACTTTTGCTCTCGATGACGCGCTTAGGTAAGAGAGTGAGTCTTTTCACGGCCGGCCAAATGGGTCCTCCCAGCAACACCGATCCCAACTCGTCAAGGGTCAGCAGCCATACAGCGTTCTCGCTGTTCTCACAATCGAGGTGAACGCGACCCTCTAGCTGTCGAAGGCGTTTCTTTAGCTCCCTGAGGAGCTCAGGGTCAAGCGTTCCCTGCCAGTTCTTTCCATGCGTTCCAAGGAGAGCTGCGTACGCAATTCGGCGCAGCCACTGCTCTAACACGTACACCTCTTGATAGATAGAGAGGTTGGCGTTCGGAATCGGCAGCTCCTCGAAGAAGGAGATTGAAGTCCCTTTGGCCGTGATATCCACTTTGGAGAATGTACTGAGGCGCTCCCCTCCTTGGCACAGGTGCGGTAGGAAATTATAGTTTTTCTAAGCCCGTCACGGGTGCGGCGGACCGCCTTTGCGGAGGGTGTCCTCGGGGTTGCCAGTGTGCTTGGCAGGGTGCATTTCGCCGCCGGCTCCCTCTTTGCGGTGTTTGCCGCCTCCCTCGCGGTGGGCGCCGGGCTCTTTGATCGCTTGCGCGGCGGCTTTGGCCTTGTCGGTGAGACTGCCGCTTCCTTTGGCGACCTTTTTCAGCTCCTCGGCGTCGGCTTTGAGGCTGTCCATGCCGCCGCGCTTGTCGATCGTGTCCTTCGCTTTGGCGGTCAGCTTCTTAAAGTCCATGCTTCCTCCCCGGGGTTGACGATTGGTGACTTGTACCCCCTATAGGCGGCCTAACTCACCACTGGCGAGTTGTGGGGGCTATAGCGACCAAAAGTCGCCACTCGTGGCTAGGCGGTCGGGGCGGCGGACTCGGCTAACGCCGTCATGGCGTCCACCTTGGCGCTGGCTAGGCCGCGGACGACGGGGGTGTCTAGGGCGCGGTAGGCGCTGAGGGCGGCATGGGCGGCGGTGGAGTTGGGGGCGGCGACGCCGACGGTGCCCTCGGGCTCGCCGAGGCGGTCGAAGTGGTCGCGGTAGCCCTTGTGGAGGTCGCGGTAGAAGGACTCCTCCTTGGCCAGGCGCTCGGCGGCATCGGGGCCGACGGCGGTGCGGACGTAGCCGAAGACGCGGGGGGTCTCACGGCCCGCGCCGGCAGCGCCGGCCTCGACCTTCTCGCGGGCGCCGGCGGCGAAGTCCGGGGTCATCCAGTTGAAGAAGACGCCGTCGTAGGAGCTGCCGGCCAGTTCACACATCTTCGGCCCCATCGCCGCGAGGACGAGTTTCACGCCGGGCAGCAGCTCGCGCAGTTCCGGCAGCGCCTCGCGCATCGTCGTCAGCGGCTTCTTCGTGAAGCCGGCGCCGACGCCGAGCCAGAGTTTCTCCCGGTCGATGCCGAACTCCTCAATGTCGGCGGCGATCTGCTCGGGCGGGGTGCGGTCCAGCGCGATTACGGCGACGCCGAGCTCGACGCCGGGCGCGGCGACCTGGAACTCCGCCAGCGTCGCCAGCCCTTTCGCCCCCGGGTGGTCGTTCGACCACATCGACTCGTAGCCGAGCTCGGCGCAGCGAGCCGCCAGCGGCCGCGCCACCTCGGGGTCCAATCCTGCGGCAACTCCGAAAGCGCGTCCCATCGTCAGGACGACCTACCCGTCTCGGCTTTCTCGAAAAGCGCCACGCACTCGATGTGCGGGGTCTGGGGGAACATGTCGACCGGCCTCACGCGCGCCAATCTATAGCCGGCCTCCGTGAGCTGGGTCGCGTTGGGCGCGAGCGTGGTCGGGTTGCAGGAGACGTAGACGATCTTCTTCGCTCCGCACTCGATCACCCGCCGGACGATCTTCTGCGAGAGGCCGGCCCGCGGCGGGTCGACGACGACGACGTCGGGCCTGCCCGCTTTCTCGACCAGCGGCCGCACGCCGGTGCGCGCGTTGGCCGCCATGAAGTGAGCGTTCTCGATTCCGTTGGCGCGCGCGTTGCGCTCGGCGTCGGCGATCGCCTCCGGGACGATCTCCAGCCCCCAGACCTCGCCGGCTCCCCGCGCCATCGTCAGGCCGATCGTGCCGATCCCGCAGAAGAGGTCGAAGACGCGCTCGCTGCCGCCGAGTCCCGCGAACTCGCCGGCGACCCCGTAGAGGCGTTCGGCCATCTCGGTGTTGGTCTGGAAGAAGGCGCCGTGGGACATCTCGAGCTCGAGCCCGCAGAGTTCCTCGCGCAGTCGCTCCTCGCCGAGCACCCCGGTCGGCCCGTCGGTGCCGCCGGCTTCGTTCTCGACCACCGTGTGCAGGTCGACCGGCGGGCGCGGGAATCGTGCCTCGCTCGTCACCAGCCGCGTCTGCACCTGGCCGGTGCGCCGTCCCTCGCGCACGGCGAGGTTGCGCAGGACGCCGCGGTGGGTGCGCGGGTCGAAGGCCGGGACCGCCTCGGCGCGCGCCCATTCGCGCACCGCGTTGCGCGTCTCGTTCCCGCGCTCGGAGGCAAGGTGGCAGTCGTCGGCGTCGACGACCACGTCCCAGCGCCCGCGGGCGTGGAAGCCGAGTGTCAGCTCGTCGCCCTCTTCGCCGAAGGAGTACTCGAGCTTGTTGCGGTAGCGCCACTGTTCCACCGCCGGCACGATCTCCTCCAGCTCGAACCCCTCGAGGCCGCCGATCCGCCCCAAGGCGTCTGCAACCTGCTCCTGCTTGTAATGCAACTGCTGCTCGTAGGGGAGGCCCTGCCAGGGCGCTCCGGGGCAGGGCTCGCCGCCGTGGAGGCAGCGGTCGGGCAGGCGGTCGGGCGAGGCGCTGAGGATCTCGACCGCGCGCGCCTCGGCAAAGCGCTTCTTGCCTTTGGTGACTTCGGCGCGGACGCGGTCCCCCGGCAGCGCGCCGGCGACGAAGACGACGAAGCCGTCAGCCCGGGCGACCCCCCGCCCGCCGAAGGCGAGGGAGTCGACGACGAGCTCGAGCTGCTCCCCGCGGCGCGGAGCACGGGCCGCCCCCCGTATGCCGGCGGCCCCCTCCATCTATGGCAGCGCTTTGCGCGCTTGTTTGACCAGTCGTTCCAGTTCCTTGATCAGCGCGTCACCTTGTTTCTGGCCTTTTTTCACCAGGTCGTTGAGCAGTTTCTCGGCGTCGCGGCGGGTCATGCGGCCGCGTTTGACGGCATCGTCGACGACGTCCTGGATGCGGTCGCGGCTGAGCGTGACGCTCTGCTCGAGGCTCTCGCGGAACTGTGCGACGCTCTTGTCGAGCCCGCTCGTCGCTTTGGAGGCTTTGCTTTTCGAGGCTTTTTTCGCACCTTTTTTCGCCGTCGATTTTCTCGCGCCGGCTTTTTTCGCTTTCGACGCTTTCGATGCCGCTTTTTTGGTGGTGCTTTTAGCTTTGGCTTTCGTTTTCGATTTCGCCGGTTTTTTCGCTTTCGACGCTTTCGATTTTTTGCCGCTGGCTTTTTTGTCCGCCATCTAGGTTCTGCCTCCGGTTGTCGGTTGTCCCGCTGGTGGAACCCGACTATCTCAATTCCGCAGGCGGTCTGGCTAGGCGGCAGCGAAAGTTGCTTGCACCGGTGCGTGGTCGGAGAGGCGCAGCGCCCGTCCCTCCAGCGGCAGCTCGCGTTGCTCCGGCGGCCACTGCCGCGGCGGCTCGACCACCTCGAGGCCGCGACAGAGGACGTGGTCGATTGCGCCTTGGGCGGTGACCGGACTCGCGAGGCCGAACTCCTCGCGCAACCGCTCGAAGACGCGCGGCTGCTTCCCCGGCCGCAGGTTGAGGTCGCCGCCGAAGACGAGCGGGCGCTCACTGGCCCACTCGCTCGCCGCCCCCGCTGCCCGCAGCACGTCCTCCTCGGCCAGGCGCGGCCAGTCGTTGGTCGCGTGCAGGTTGGCGACGCAGACGCCCGAGGCGGTAGCGAGGAAGGCCATCGACCGCCGCTCCGGCTCGCCTTCGTGGATCGCCGTCTCGCGCCGCTCGGCGATCCCGCCGAGCTTGCCCGGAACCCGCACCAGCGTCACGTTCGAGCCACCCTCGCCGGAGGCCATCAGGTCCGGGTTCTGCCGCGCCAGCAGCCCCCGCAGCGCGCCGAGCGAGTTGCGCGAGGTGAGCGCCCGCTGCCACTCGGCGTCGCAGGCCCGCGCCAGCGGCTCGGCAAAGCGCGGCGGGCACTCCTGCAGCAGCGCCACGTCCCACTCGGCCCGCGCCAGCAGCGTCGCGAACTCCTCGGTCAGGTCACGGTTGACCTGGACGTGGGTGTCGTTGCGCTCGTCGAAGCGCAACAGCCGCGAGCGCCAGGTCCGCAGCGCCGGGTCGGGCGGGAAGTCGCGCCCGTGAAAGAGGTTCCAGGAGAGGGCCGTGAACTGCATGGCGGGCGTAGTATCCGGCAGCTTGTTGATCGCGAAGCGAAGCGGAGCGCACTCTTGATGAATTTCCTCACCGGCGAAGAGCTCGGCGCCTTCGAGCTCGGCAAGCTGCTCGACCGCGCGACTGAGCTGAAAGCGGGGCGCCGCGACGGCGTCGGCCGCGACTCGCTTACCGGGCGCAGCATCGCACTCGTCTTCGAGCGGCCATCGACGCGGACGCGGATCTCCTTCGACGTCGGCGTCGCCGAGCTTGGCGCCCACGGGGTGATGCTCCGCGGCGACGAACTGCAGCTCGCTCGCGGCGAGTCGGTCGGCGACACCGCCCGCGTCCTCTCCCGCATGGTCGACGCGATCGTGATCCGCTCCGGCTCCCACGAGGCGGTCGCCGAGCTGGCCGAGGCCGCCGACGTCCCCGTCGTCAACGGGCTCACCCCGCTGCACCACCCCTGCCAGGCGATCGCCGACCTGCTGACGCTGCGCGAGCGCTTCGGCGACCTCGACGGCCTCCGCCTCGCCTACGTCGGTGACGGCAACAACGTCGCCCGCTCGCTGGCGATCCTCGGCGAGCTCGCCGGCGTCGAAGTCGTGGTCGCGGCGCCGCCGGGCTACCAACTCGACGATGCGCACGGGGCGAGGCTGACCGACGACCCGCGCGCCGCGGCCGCCGAAGCCGATGCCCTCTATACCGACGTTTGGATCAGCATGGGCGACGAGGCCGAGGCGCAGCGCCGCCTCGCCGACCTCGCGCCCTATCGTCTCGACGCCGATCTGCTCGCCGCTGCCAAGGAGCGCGCAATCGTCCTCCACTGTCTGCCGGCCCACCCCGGCCAGGAGATCACCGCCGAGGTCCTCTACGGCGAGCGCTCCGCTGTCTGGGACCAGGCCGAGAACCGCCTGCATGCGCAGAAGGCGCTGCTGGAGATGCTGCTCGACTAGCGGCGGTCTCGTGCCCCTGGTCCTCTACGACAACCCGGTCTCCGGCAACTGCCACAAGGTGCGGCTAATCCTCGCCCTGCTCGGGACCGAGTACGAGCGGCGGGAGATGTCGGTGGTCGACTACAGCGATCGCCTGGAGACGCTCGGCGGGCTGAGCCCGACGCTGAACCTGCCGACGGTGGTGCTCGAGGACGGCCGGCCGCTGGCCGAGTCGAACGCGATCCTCTGGTACTTCGCCGAGGGCACCGAGTACCTGCCGGACGACTCCTACGAGCGCGCCCAGGCTCTGCAATGGATGTTCTTCGAGCAGTACAAGCACGAGCCGGGCGTCGCGGTGCCCCGCTTCTGGGACTCGATCGCGCCCGCCGAGCTGACGCCGCCGCCAGGGCTGGAGGCGAAGCGGGCCGAGGGGTGGGTGGCGCTGAAGGCGATGGAGCGGCACCTGCGCGAGCGCGAGTACTTCGTCGGCGAGCGCTTTACGATCGCTGACATCACGCTCTTCGCCTACACCCACGTCGCCCACGAGGCCGGCTTCGACCTCGAGCCGCTGCCGGCGGTGCGCGCCTGGCTGGAGCGGGTCGAAGCCCAGCCCGGGATCGTCCCGATGGACCCCCTCGGCGAGCGGCCGCGGGGCTGAGCGATGTACCCGCACCTCCACATCGGGCCGGTGACGCTGCAGACCTTCGGGCTGATGTTCGCGCTCGCCTTCCTCGCCGCCGGGGCGCTGATCTGGAAGCGGCTGGAGGAGATCGGCAAGCCGCCCGACTGGGCGTACGAGATGGGCTTCGCGGCGCTGGTCGGCGGCGTCGTCGGCTCCCGCGTCTACTTCCTCGTCCAGAACTACAGCGAGGTCAAGCACGACCTCGTCGGCAGCATCTTCTCCGGCTCGGGGCTGGTCTGGTACGGCGGCCTGATCGGCGGCGTCCTCGCCGTCGTCCTCTGGGCCTGGTGGCGCGGCTTCCTCGGCTTGGCGCTACTCGACCTGGCGGCGCCGGCGCTGGCGCTCGGCTACGCGATCGGCCGCTGCGGCTGCCAGCTCTCCGGCGACGGCGACTACGGCAAGCCCTGGAACGGGCCGTGGGCGATGGCCTACCCGCACGGGACGGTGCCGACCGACCACACCGTCCACCCGACGCCGGTCTACGAGACGCTGGCGATGGGCCTCGGCGCCTGGATCCTCTGGCAACTTCGTGACCGCGTGCGCGCCGGAGTCCTCTTCGCGCTCTACCTCCTCTACGCGGGAGCGGAGCGCTTCCTTGTCGAGTTCCTCCGCCGCAACAAGGAGGTGGCTCTCGGGCTGACCGCGGCGCAGTTCGAGAGCCTGGCGATGATGGCGGCCGGAGCGGTCTGGATCGCTATCGTCGTGCGGCGCCGCGGAGGCATCTGGCGCTCGGCGGCGAACCAGCCGGTTACGGCTTCTGTCTAGTTAACCCGACCCGCTCCGCGGTGCTATCTTGCGCAAAATCTTTGGAGCGGTTCTATGGGAGAGGATGCGGGATTCATGGCGGCAATCGACGTGCAAAGTGAGGGGCCTTCGGCCCGGACCGTAGGGGCGATACTCGATGACGCGGCCGAGCGGATCGCCGCCGCCGGGGTCGAGGACGCGCGCACCGAGGCCGAAATCCTCGTCGCCGACGCGCTCGGCGTCGCTCCCAGCGAGCTCTCGGTCGAGAGCGCCGGCGAGGTCAGCGCTGAGGCCGCCGCGAAGATCGAGGGCAACGTCCAGCGCCGGGTCGAGCGCGAGCCGATGGCCTACATCCTCGGCCGCGCGCCCTTCCGCAATCTTGAGATCTACGTCGACGAGCGCGTGCTCTGGCCGCGCAAGGAGACCGAGCTCCTGGTCGAGGTCGGGACGACGCTGCCCGAGGGCGCCCGCGTCCACGAGGTCGGCACCGGCTCTGGCGCGATCGCGCTGGCGCTGCTCTCAGAGCGGCCGGACCTGCGGATCACCGCCTCGGATCTCTCTCCCGAAGCCGTCGAAGCGGCGCGCGAGAACGCCGAGCGGCTTGGCCTCGACCTTGAGGTCAGCGTCGGCCGGGGCCTGCCCGAGTCGGTCGAAGCCGAAGACGTCGACCTCGTGATCGCCAACATGCCCTACGTCACCGACGAGACGATCTTCGAGCGCTCGCCGGAGATCCAGAAGGAGCCGCGGGTCGCCGTTACCGGCGACTGCGGCGAGGACGGGCTCGGGGTGATCCGCAGCGTCATCGCCGAAACGCCGTCCGGCTGGAAACTGGCGATGGAGCACGACACCCACCACGGCCCGGCGATGCGCGAGCTGCTGCGCGACGCGACTACCCTTCAGGACTATGAAGGGAACGACCGGGTCACCGTCGGCCTCGCGCCCTGAGCAGGGCGGAGTCGATGAGCGATAGCCCGGCCGCCGAGGAGGCGGCAAAGCCCGGCGACCGCTCGGTCGCGGTCTCGACCGAGGAGCAGCGGCGGGCGAAGGTCGAGCGGCTGCGCGCGGAAGGGGTCGATCCCTACCCGCACTCGTTCCCGAACCGCGACCACGTCGAGGACATCGAGCGCGAGCACGATCCGGCCGAGCTGGGGGAGGGCGAGCACGAGCAGTTCACCTACCGGGTGATGGGGCGCGTGACCGGCAAGCGCGGCCACGGCAAGACCGCCTTCCTCGACGTCCGCGACATCACCGGCACGATTCAGGCCTACGCGCGGCGGGACATCCTCGGCGAGGAGGCGTTCGAGCGGGTCGAGGACCTCGACATCGGCGACCTGGTCGGGATCGAGGGGCCGCTGCACGTGACCAAGCGCGGGCAGCTTGCGATCGGCGTGCGCGAGTGCACGCTGCTGGCAAAGGCGCTGAAGGACCCGCCCGACCTCTTCCACGGCATCTCCGACCCGGACACGCGCTACCGCCAGCGCGAACTCGACCTGATGGCGAACGCGGAGTCGCGGGAGATCTTCAAGCAGCGGAACCGGCTGACGCTGGGGATCCGCAACTACATGAACGCGCGCGGCTGGGTCGAGCTGGAAACGCCGGTGCTGCAGCGGCTGACCGGCGGCGCCGCGGCGCGGCCGTTCGTCACCCACCACAACGCGCTCGACCGTGACCTGTTCCTGCGCACGGCGACCGAGCTGTACCTGAAGCGGGCGATCGTCGGCGGGTTCGAGGACGTCTACGAGTTCGGCAAGTTCTTCCGCAACGAGGGGATGTCGCCCCAGCACAACCCCGAGTTCACGATGCTGGAGATGTTCGTGGGGGGCGCCGACTACAACGGCGTCATGGAGTTCATCGAGTATCTGGTCGCGCACGTCGTCGAGGAAGTGATGGGGACGACGAAGGTGATGCGCGACGGGGTCGAGATCGATTTCGCTGCGCCCTGGCCGCGGGTGCGCCTGCGCGACGAGCTGCTGCGGGAGACCGGGCTCGACATCTACGAGGCGAGCCGGGACGAACTGGCCGAGGCGGCGGGCGACTCGGTCGACGAGAACGACGACTGGGCCGGCGTTGTCGACACGCTGCAGGGGAAGCTGGTCGAGCCGAAGCTGATCCAGCCCACCTACATCATCGACCTGCCGATCGAAATCTGGCCGCTGGTCAAGGTGCACCCGGAGAGTCCGCGCATCTGCGAGGCCTTCGACGGGATCGTGGCGGGGATGGAGATCGTCGGCGGCGGCACGGACCTCAACGACCCGATCGAGCAGCGCGAGCGCTTCATCAAACAGCGCGAACGCCAGGAGAGCGGCGCCGAGGCCGACCCGCACCCCCACGACGAAGAGTTCGTGCGCGCGCTCGAATACGGCATGCCCCCGGCGAGCGGCTGCGGCCTGGGGATAGACCGCCTGCTGATGATCATGACCGGAGCCAAAACCCTCCGCGATGTGATCATCTACCCGGCCATGCGAGAGCTTCCAGGCGAGAGCTGAACTCCTCTTCGCCGACGGGACGAAAACGGGCCTATATAGACCGCTTTCGTCCCGTCGATCTAATAGGAGCGCAGCAACCCGCCGTCGATGGGGATCACCGTGCCCGTGATGTAGGCGGCGCGGTTGGAGCAGAGGAAGGCGACGAGGTCGCCGTACTCCTCGATGGTGCCGAGCCGGCCGGCGGGGACTTCCTCCCGGGCGGCCGCTTCCACCTGCTCGATCGAGCCGCCGAGCTCGGCCATGCGGTCGGTGGCGAAGCGGCCGGTGGCGACGGTGTTGACGGTGATCCCGTCGCCGGCGACCTCGCGGGCGAGCGTCTTGAGGAAGCCGACCGTGGCCATGCGGTGGGAGTTGGAGAGGTTGAGCGCGGGGTTGACCTCGATCGTCGTCGTCGAGCCGACGTTGACGATGCGGCCCCAGCCGCGGCCGCGCATGCCGGGGACGACGGCGCCCGCGAGCACCCGCGGCGCGAGGACGAGCGAGCGGTAGGCCTCCTCCCATTCCTCGAAGCCGTGGTCGAGCGCGCCGCCGGCTGGCGGGCCGCCGGTATTCGTGACGAGGATGTCGAGCGAGCCGAGCGCCTCGGCTACCTCAAGCGGCAGCCGCGCGAGCCGCTCGAGGTCAGTGGCGTCGGCCACGAATGGAGTGGCTGCCTCGCCGATCTCCGCCGCAGCCTCCCGAATCCGCTCCTCCGACCGGCTGGCCACCGCCACCCGCGCCCCCTCCCGAGCCAGCGCCGCGGCAACCCCGCGCCCAATCCCCCGGCTAGCGCCCATCACCAGAGCGACCCGCCCCTCAAGTCCAAGATCCATGCCCAGACCCTAGCCCCACCGACGACGCTCAAAACCCGCTGCGCGGCTAATCTTCCAGTTGAGCGCCCGTAGCTCAGTGGTCAACGGGTCCTTTCGGGGGCCCAAAGAGCGTCGGTCTTTCAAGCCGAAGGTCGCGGGTTCGACTCCCGTCGGGCGCATTCCTTGGTGTTCCGGGTGGTGCCGCGCATTGCGCGGTGCAGAGCCAGATCCTCGGTCCAGTGCGGGATTCGGGTTCCGCGAGCGACCGGACGATTCCGCGCGGTTCCGGCGCCTTGGTGTCTCATCCGTGTCTCATCTCTCGGGCGCGAATAGGGTCCACGGAATGCCGGAGGACGCCAAAGCCAAAGCGCGAAAAGCAGCGCGACGCGCGCAGGCCGATTTCGAGCAGACGAGCGCCAGGCTCGAACAGCACCGGGAAGCGCGGAAGGCCGCCTTTGAGAAGGCGCGGGCGGCCGGCCTCTCGACGCGAGAGATAGCGGAGGCAACGGGGCTCCACTTCACTCGCGTCGCCCGTATCCTTCAGTCGAAGTAGACAACTGTTGCTAGGTAGCAACACTCTTGCTACTCTGATGTCTCAATGAAAAGCGCCCCCGCGCTGCGCGAACAGCCGGGGGCATGGCACAGGAGGGTTAGCTCCCATGCACGACAAGCCTATTGGCGCCGCTCAGGAGGGCGCCACGACTGCGGCCCAGGACATCAAGGACCAAGCGCGGGTCCTACGAGAAGTCCTCGACCTCTACCCGGAGACGCTGACGCTGGACGAGCTGGTTCGCGAGTTGACGATCGCCTCGGTGGAGTTCAAGGAGCGCGATCGCATCCAGCGAGCCGTGCGCGACCTGATCGCCGGCGGCCTCATTCATCGGGTCGGGGATCTCGTCCTCCCGACGAGGGCAGCGGTCAACTTCCACGGCCTCAGCGAAGACTGAACGGAGCGGAAAGGCCACTCCGAAGTCGAGCAATGACCAAGGCATACAGCAAGCCAAGCCACCAGGCAGATGGAACCCAGGAAGAGAAGCGAAGGGGAGGTCACATAGAAGCAGCGCATCTACCGACGACAAAGGCTCAAGCCCTGAAGCAGGAACCACGAGCCGCCTCAGAAGCAACAACCCCACGTCCCGACACACTACGAACCCTCCGGATTCGGGTTTCCCGGGCCGCTCCTCCCGCCCCTCCGGGGCAGCCATTTTGGCACGGCTTCGCCGTGCTGAGGCTGCCCTTAAGGAGGGCCGGGAGGGGTCTGACCTTCGGTCGTCTGGAAGTCCTCGGGACGAAGCCGATGCATTCGCCGCTCGCTCTGGACATAGGGGGCATGGAGAGGAAACCGGACCCCAGCTTCTTCACCGAGCGCACCCTCGCCGACCGTCTCGCCGTCTCGGATCGAACCGTCCGCAACTGGATCAGACGCGGCGATCTGCCCAGCTACAAGTTCGGGGCTGCGCGGCGGATCGACCCCGCCGACGTCAAACGGTTCTTGGACCGCCATAGAGACGAGCCAGCATGAGGCGCGAGTCACCGATCAGACGCCGCAACCCGTCCGGCCAGATCGTCTGGGTAGCCAGGTACACCGGCCGCGACGGCAGGAAGCACATCGCAAAGCCCACCTGGAACCGCGGCAAAGGCACCTTCACGAGGAAGGCCGACGCTCAAAAGGCAATCGACGAGGCCTACGGCCTCTCGGACCGACCCGACACCCTCGGCGACTACGCCGCGACCTGGACCGAGCGCCACCCGCGATCCGAACGCACCAACGCGACCAACGACCACCGCATCAGCAGGGTTGCCGATGTAGAGGTCGAGGGCATCCCTCTGAAGGACTGGCCACTGCGCGAGCTGCGCCGCCGCCACACCCTGGTCTTGGTCGACCACATGCTGAGGACCGAAGGTCGAGCAACCACGGGAGCGGTCGGCATCCTTCGCGCCCTCTCGGCGATGGCCGAGGACGCGATCACCGACGAAGTCTGCGACCTCAACCCCTTCAAGGGCATCCGCATTCGGGCTAACGACCCGAGGGCGAAGAAGAAGCCGAGGCCGATCCGCGTCTTCACCTTCGAGGAGATGCACCGCTTCGCGAAAGCAACCGGCCGCTACGAGGCCATGGTCCGGGTCTTTACCGACTGCGGTCTGAGACTGGGGGAGGTGCTACCCCTACGAGCCGAGGACTTCAACGGCGAGACCCTTCAAGTCCGCCGCACCGCCCACGAGGGCCAGATCCTCGAGGGCACGAAGACCGACCACGGCGAGCCCGACGCCGGCCGCGTAGTGCCGGTCCCAGCCACCCTCGCCTGGATGCTCGAAGCGCAGATCAACCTCAACGGCCACGACTGCCAGCTCCTCTTCCCGACGCCCCGCGGTCGCCTATGGCGAGAGCGCACCTTCTACCGCGACCTCTGGAAGCCCGCCCAGGAAGCCTCCGGCCTAGACATCCGCCCCACGAGTGCCGCCATTCCTACGTCACCCACCTGCGAGCCGCAGGCGTCAACGACGCCGACTTGGCCGAGATCGTAGGTCACCGGGTCGAGACGATGTTGGCGCGATACACGCATCCGACTCAGCAGTCATACGACGCGATTCGCAGCGCTCTCGACTAGCGCTTCGCGTTGCACTTGCCCGAGCTCATCCCACCTCGAAAGTCAGGGGGCGGCGACAGGGTCCTCTGTTGCGGATGCCTTTCTTCTTCGGGTCCTGTCCGAGTGCGACGGCATCGCGTCGTGCGACACTCCGAGATGTTTCGCCGCCTCTTGACTGCCGAGCGAAAGAGTTGAAGGATCTCCAAGGGAGATCTTGGAGTTAGGCACGGTTGGTTCGTAATTAAGCGCTTTGGCGAACTTCGCTCCGATCGCCCTTCCTAGGAGCGGGGGAATGGAGTTGCCGACCTGTCGGAAACCATGCCACTTCGTTGAGTGGAAACGAAACCAATCAGGATATGAGTGCAGGCGAGCAGCCTCGCGCACGGTAATCACGCGAGGGAAGGCGTAATGAATGGGCCTGGGCGCCGAGAACGAGCCGCGGTCGTAGCCGGTACCGGCACGGAGCGTTCCGCATAGTCCGTCCGGATCGAGTCGATAGAAGCGACTCACCGGCTCTGAATCTCCCGGCTCAGTGCCTTCGAAGCGCTTTATCGTCTCGGCAGAGTGCTGCGTGCGACGGGAGGAGGTTAGTAGACGGGAATTCCAGCTGCGAGCGTAAGAGTAGTCGTCATCATCACGATCTATGCACCTCATAGCCTTCGCGTACGGATCTAGGTCCCGTTTATTGGTGTGGTCGATCTGGACCTCGTCAGCCGTCAGTAGCTCTTCATACGCGTCTACATCCGGAAGGTCGCTAATAGCCGCTCGCACCGACGGTCCAGAGGGCAACCCTTCCGTTCGCCGTAAATGCACGCCTGATAGCGAGGAGCCATAGCGTTTCGGCTTTGGCCGTACCGTCGGCGAGGGAAGCTCGACTTCCACGAAGCTCCGACGAACGCCCATAAGGAGAAAACGACGGCGGTCCTGAGGCACACCAAAGTCACACGCGTTCAAGATCTCCTCTTGACATATGTCATAGCCGAGGTCATCGAACTCGCGCACCAAGGAGTTCAGCAGTGATCCGGGTTCGGGCTCGGCGAGCTTTCCGCCGCTCGGGAGGAGGTTCGTTGCGTGTCGAATTGCGGGAACATTCTCCATGGCGAAGTACTTCGGTTTCAGGATTCCCACTATGCGAGCGAAGGCAAATACCAGCCGATTGCGACTATCGGCCAGATCCAATCTTCCGCCTACGGAGAATCCCTGACAAGGCGGGCCACCCACCACCACGTCGATCGAGGCTCTCGCATCCTCCCGGCCATGTCTCTCCGACCCAAGGCGAATAGCTGCATCGAGTTCAGCGGGGCTTACCGTTGCGGCGTCTGCACAGACAACTGCGGTCTGAGGAAAGTTGAAGGCGTGGCAGGCTGCATGGATTGGGTCGTACTCAAGACAGGCAAGGACGTCGAATCCGGCCTGCTCAAACCCAAGAGATAGCCCCCCCACGCCAGAAAAGACATCAACGACGGTCGGCCGCGTAGCGC
>JBQCEW010000384.1:0-2690 GCA_051959815.1 Solirubrobacterales bacterium | reverse complement strand
GCCGAACAGCTCGTCGCCTCCGTCTCCTCCCAGCACCGTCCCCACCCCTTGCAGAGCCGCCGCCCGCAGGAGGGGAAGCGTCCAGAAATCCCCCCAGCCGAGCAAGGGCGCCCGCCAGGCGGCAACGTGCTCGATGGCGCTCGCCAGCAGGCCCCCCGGCCGCACCTCGGCCACCAATCCCTCGAGCCCCAAGGTGCTCCGCAGCTCGCCGATCAGCTCCGCCTCGTCGGCCGCGGGATGCTCGGGGAAGGTGCCCGAGCAGGCGACCAGCTCCTCGTTGGCAACCGCCGCGATCGAGGCCGAGTCGAGGCCGCCGCTCAGCAGCACCCCCGTTCCCCGCTCACGGTCCAGGCGCCGCTCGACGGCAACCCGCAACCCCTCCCGCACCAGCTCGTCTAGCTGCTCCTCCGGCAGCGCCAGCGGATCGCGGTAGCGCGGCTCCCAGTAGCGGCAGCGGCTCACTCCCCACGAGCCAAGGCGCAGCAGCTCGCCGGGGCCGAGCCGCTCCACCCCCGCGTACAGCGTCCCGGTGTCCGCCCGGGCGCTGAGCGCCACCCAGTGGGCGACGCCGGCGGGGTCCGGAGCCGGCGTGGCGGGTAAGCGCTCCAGCAGGTCCCGCAACTCGGCGGCGAAGTGCAGCCGCCCGCCGGCTTCGGCGAGGAACAGCGGCCGCACCCCGAGCTGGTCGCGGGCCAGCAGCCCTTCCTCGCGCTCGGGGTCCCAGACGAGGAGGGCGAAATCGCCTCGCATCCGCTCGGGCAGGCCGAGGCCCCAGCGCCGAAAGCCCGCCGCGAGCAGTTCCTCGGCTGAAGCTCCCTCGGCCGGCTCGCCGGCCTCCGCGAGCTCACGGTGCAAACCCTCGGCGTTGTCGAGCTGCCCTTCGAGCCTGCAGACGAGCGCGCCGCCGAAGGGAGCCGGTTCGCCGTCAAGCTCCAGCCGCCCGGCGCCGAAGCTGCCGCCGAAGCGACAGTTCGTTCTCACTGCGCCAGCCGTGCCCATAGCGCTGCCGCGAGCTCGTCGGGATCGGAATCGGGGCCGAAGCGGACGCGCTCGACCCGACGGCGCGCGAGCTGCGCGCAGACGTCGAGCAGGCCGGCGAGGCGTTCGGGAGAAGCGAGCAGGAGATTGAAGGTCGAACCCAGGAGCTGCCGGGGATCGTCCGCCGGCTCGAATTGGGGCGCGCCTTGCGCCTCGCTCCGGCGTTCGAGCAGGAACAGAGCCTGCAACGGCACCGGCCGCTCGGCCACCTCTGCCCGCGCAATCTGCTCCCTCTCGTTTTCGGCGAGCAGCGACCCGGCCTCGCCCGCGCCTGCCGCGCGCAGCCGCGCTACCTCAGCGCGGTCAATCCCTGCGATCGGAGCGCCGGGGTGAGCGAGCAACTCCTCCCCGGCGCCCTCGACGGCGACGACGTCGTCGGCAAGCAGCTCCGCCCCCCGCCGCACGAGGGCGAGGGCGAGGGAAGTCTTGCCAGCGCCCGAGGGACCCGAGATCGCAACGGCGCCGCCGTCGAAGACGACCGCCCCGGCATGGAGCACCTCGAGCCCTTGCAGGACCGCGGCGAAGGGCAGCACCTGCGCGACCAGCAGCCGCTGCCAGCCGTCGAATCCTTCGTCTCCGCAGACACCGCGGACGCTGGTTCCATCGCCGGCGAGGACGCTCGTGCCATAAGCCGGGCCGTGAATCCGGTAGCCCGCCTCGGCGGCTTCGATCTGGAAGCTGACGGAGCCGTCGCGGTGGCGTTCGTCGGAAATCAGGCGAGCGTCGGTGGGCCACGGCGGCGGCTCGCTTCCATAGGAGATCGCCAGTGGGCGCCCGCCACCATTGGAGGCAGCGCCGTCTAGGAAGGGAAGCGGCGTGTCGCTGGCGATGTCGAGGCCGAAGGCCGTAGCCGCCGGCACTTCCCTACAGCTCGACGAGGCGACCGAAGGCGTCGCCTTCCGGGGAGAGAACCGGGTTGCCGTCATGCTCGACCCAGGCGTGGGCGAGGAATTCGGGGGCGGTCCTGGCACCGATTACGAGCTGGGCGGAGATTCCCCGTCGCGCCAGCAGTCGCGTCAGGACCAGCGAACGTCGCAGGCAGCGCGTGTCGCCGGGCAGGAAAGCGAAGGTGCGGACGACGGCGCGGCCGAGCCGGATCGCTTCCTCCAGCGCTTGCGGCCCTTCCCGGCCGTCGACCGGCCGGTCCGCCCGCAGGCGCGCCAATACCTGCTCGATCGGCACCCGCCGCAGCGCGCGGTAGGCGTTGACATAGGCGATGACGATTTCCGCGATCAACCGCAGTCGCCCCCATGTGCTCAGCGACCGTCCCCGTGGCAACGGCACCGGCTGCTGCAGGCTAAGCATCGCTCTCTCCCTCTCCGTCACGCTCGATCAGGCCGCGGTCGAGCAGGGTCCGGCAGAGGTCGCAGATGTCGCCCTCGATCGTCTCCGCCGAGGTGTCGTACTCGGCCGCGACCGCGATCGCCGCCTCCCGCACCGAGGCCGCCTCGGTCATCGCCTGCAGCATGCGCCCGGCGGTCGGGTTGAGGCCGTGGTACTTGCCGGTCTGCAGGTTGAGCACGACCGTCTCGCTCGGAAAGCTGCGGAAGACCACGCTCTGCGGGACCTTCACCTTCACCTCGAGGAGGGACTGGGTTTGGGTTGCTTCCTCGGCCATCTTCCTCCTCAGTACTCGATGATCGTGCCGCGCC
>JBQCEW010000383.1:0-4882 GCA_051959815.1 Solirubrobacterales bacterium | reverse complement strand
CACCTCGACCCGGCCGCTGCCGGCCCCGTGGAAGGGCTGGAAGAGCTCGATCAGGAACCAGGCGACGAAGATCAGGGCGACCGCCGCGAAGACCCGGAAGGGATGGCGGGCGATCGCGCCGAGGAAGCCGCGGCGGCGGTTCGCGCCGCCGGCGCGGCGTCCTCGGTGCGCTCGCGCGCCACCCGATCCGCATCTTCGCCGTCGTCGCGCTGCTTTTCGTACTCTGGTTCCTCAACGCCCACTTCCAGCCCTTCCACGGCGACGGCAGCGGCCGCGTCGCGGTGACGATCCCGAAGGGCGCGAGCGTCAGCGAAATCGGCGACATCCTCGGCGAAAAGGGCGTGATCGACAGCTCCACCTTCTTCCAGATCCGGGCCCGGCTCGAGGGCAAGAGCTCGGGCCTCTACTCCGGGCGCTTCACCCTCGCCCACGGGATGAGTTATTCGGCCGCCCTGGACGCGCTCTCGACCCCGCCCGTGAAGCGCACGCTCACCGTGACCATCCCCGAGGGCTACAGCCGCCCGCAGACGGCGCAGCTGGTCGAAGAAGACGGCGTCCCCGGCAGCTACACGAAGGCGACGATCAAATCGAAGTACCTGAACCCGGCCAAGTACGGCGGCAAGGGCGCCAAGAACCTGGAGGGCTTCCTCTTCCCGGACACCTTCGAACTGAAGCCGAACACTCCCGTCGGCGACCTCGTCCAGCTCCAGCTGCAGGACTTCAAGCGGCGGATCAAGGGCGTGAACATGCGCTACGCGAAGTCGAAGAACCTCACGATCTACGACGTGCTGATCATCGCCTCGATGATCGAACGCGAGGTCGCCGCCCCGAGCCAGCGCAAGCTCGTCGCCTCGGTCATCTACAACCGCCTGCACGAAGGGATGCCGCTGGGGATCGACTCGACGATCCGCTTCGCCACCGGCAATTACACGAAGCCGCTGACCGAATCGGAACTGGCGACCGACTCGCCGTACAACACCCGCACCAACGCCGGCCTGCCGCCGGGGCCGATCGACAGCCCCGGCCAGGAAGCGATCGAGGCGGCGGCGCACCCGGCGAAGACCGGCTATCTCTTCTACGTGACGACGCCCGGCGCCTGCGGCAAGCTCACCTTCGCCAAGACCGAAGCCGAATTCGAAGCCGCGGTGAACAAGTACAACTCGGCGCGCGAAGCGGCCGGCGGCAACTCGCCGACGAGTTGCGGGGAATAGGCGATGCCACGCCTGGCGGTGCTCGGCCACCCGGTCTCCCACTCGCGCTCGCCGGCGATGCAGAACGCGGCGCTGGGGGCGCTGGAGCTGTGGGAGTGGGATTACGTGGCGATCGACGTTGCGCCCGAGGGCTTCGCGGCGAAGGTGCGAGAGATGTCCGCCGGCGACTTCGCCGGCGCCAACGTCACCGTCCCCCACAAGGAGGCGGCGCTCGCGGTCGCCGACGAGGCAAGCGAAGCCTCGCAGCAGATCGGCGCCGCCAACACGCTCGTCTTCGCCGAGGGGAAGATCGAGGCCCACAACACCGACGCCGACGGGCTACTCGCCTCGCTGCCGTACTCGCCGCGGGGTCGGCGGGCGCTGGTTCTCGGCGCCGGCGGCGCGGCGCGGGCGGTGATCTGGGCGCTGCTCTGGGAAGGGGCGGAGGTCGAGGTCTGGAACCGGACGCCCGAGAAAGCGGCGGCCCTCTGTGCCGAGCTCGGCGGGGCGGCGATCACCGACCCCCGGCAGGATGGCTATGAGCTGATCGTCAACACCAGCGCTGCCGGGCTGAAGGGCGAGGACCCCTTCGAGCACCTGCCGTTGGAGCCAGACTTGTTCGCTACCAGCCAGGTAGTCGTCGACATGGTCTACGGTGAGCGCCGCAGCCCGCTCCTGGAGGCGGCGGAGAAGGGCGGCGCCGAAACCGTCGACGGCCTCGAGATCCTCGTCCAGCAGGGGGCGCGGTCGCTGGAAATCTGGACCGGTCGTGAGCCGGACCTCGACGTGATGCGCCGCGCTGCGGCGCGCCGATAGCCTTGCCTCGATGACGACGTTCCGTTTCACCACCGCGGGGGAGTCGCACGGGCCTGGGCTCGTGGCGATCGTCGAGGGCATGCCGGCGGGCTTGGAGCTCGATCGCGAGGCGCTCGACCGCGACATGGCGCGGCGGCAGCTCGGCCACGGTCGCGGCGGGCGGATGAAGATCGAGACCGACACCGTCGAGGTCCGCTCCGGGGTCCGCCACGGTCGAACGCTCGGCAGCCCGATCGCGCTGCTGGTCGCCAACCGCGACTACGCCAACTGGGAGGAGCGGATGAACCCGTGGCCGGTCGAGGGCTTTGAGCCCGACGAGGTACACCTGCCGCGGCCCGGCCACGCCGACCTCGTCGGCGCCCAGAAATACGGCCACTCGGACATCCGCAACGTCCTCGAGCGCGCCAGTGCCCGCGAGACCGCCGCCCGCGTCGCCGCCGGTACGATCGCCCGCGCCTTCCTCGCCCGGCTCGGGGTCGAGATCCACAGCCACGTGTTGCAGATAGCTTCGGTGCGCGCAGCCGAGCGCTCCGATCTGAAGCCGGAAGACTTCGCGAACGTCGACGAGGACCCGGTGCGCTGTCTCGACCCGGAGGCGAGCAAGGCGATGGTCGAGGAGATCAACCGCCTGCGCAAGGCGAACGAGAGCCTCGGCGGCAGCTTCGAGGTGCTTGCCTTCGGCCTCGTCCCCGGCATCGGCTCCCACATCTCCTGGGAAGACCGTCTCGACGGGCGACTGGCGGGCGCCGTCGCCTCGATCCAGTCGATCAAGGGAGTTGCGATCGGCGAAGCCTGGGACGTCGCCGGCCGCCCCGGCTCCGAGGCCCACGACGAGATCCTCTGGTCCGAGGCGCGTGGCTACTACCGCGAAACCAACCACGCGGGTGGCCTCGAGGGCGGGATGACTAACGGCCTGCCGCTCTCGGTGCGGGCGGCGATAAAGCCGATCTCGACCCTGACCAAGCCGCTGCGTTCGGTCGACACCGAGACCAAGCAGCCGGCGCAGGCGCTGCGCGAGCGCACCGATTCCACCGTGGTCCCGGCTGCCGCCGTCGTCGCCGAGGCGATGGTGGCGCTGACGCTGGCGCGCGCCTACCGCGAGAAGTTCGGCGGCGACCACATCGACGACGTGCTCGCCGCACTCGACGCTTATAAGCAGCGCATCGATTTCAAAGGCTGAGCCGGTGAAGCCGGCGATCGTCTTCATCGGCTTCATGGGGGCGGGCAAGTCCACCGCGCTCGAAGCCGCGCGCGAAGCGGGCTTGGAGATCGTCGAGATCGACGAGCTGATGGAGCGCGAGCTCGGCAAGCCGATCCGCCAGGCGTTCGAAGAGGACGGGGAGGAGGCCTTCCGCGCCCGTGAGGCCGAGCTTGTCGGCTCGCTGCTGGAGCAGGCCGCCGACGGCGCGATCGCCCTCGGCGGCGGCAGTGTCCTCTCCGAGCGGGTGCGCCAGGCACTCGACCGCCACATCGTCGTCTACCTGGAGATCGACGCCGCCGAGGCCTGGCACCGAATCCAGGACACCGATCGCCCCCTGGCGACGAGCGAAGCCGACGTGGAGCGGTTGCTGGCGGAGCGGCTGCCGCTGTACGAGGAATTGGCCGATGCGATCGTGCCGACGCGCGATCTTGGGGTGGTCGCGCGGGCGCTGCCGGCGATCCAGGCCCTGGCCGGGATGCCGGGTGGCACGAAGTTACTGTGGGCTGCGAGCGCGTCGGGCGATTACCCGGTCTTCGTCGGCGCGGAGATTCTCAAAGTCGGCTGGTGGCCATTGGAGGGGCGCCGCTTCTGCGTCACCGACCGCGACGTCGCGCCACTCCTCGCCGAGCGGGTAGGTCCGGTTGCGGGGGCGGTCGAGATCGAACCGGGGGAGGAGGCGAAGACGATGGGCTGGGCCGAGGCTGTCCTGCGCGGACTCGCCCAGCAGGAGATGAGCCGCGAAGACCACGTCGTCGCCCTCGGCGGCGGCGTCGTCGGCGACCTCGCCGGCTTCTGCGCCCACCTCTACCAGCGCGGAGTGCCGGTCGTGCACGTGCCGACGACGCTGGTCGCGCAGGCCGACTCCGCCTACGGCGGCAAGACCGGCGTTGACCTGCCGGAGGGCAAGAACTACGCCGGTGCCTATCAGCTACCGGCCGCCGTTCTTGCCGACACCACGGCCCTGCGGACGCTGCCGCCGCCGGAGCTTGCGGCTGGTTTCGTCGAGGCGCTGAAGACGGGGCTGCTGGCGGGCGGGCCGCTCTGGGAGCGCGTGCGCGGCATCGAGCAGATCGACCCCGACGATCTTGCCGACGTCGTCTTCGCCTGCGCCCGCTACAAGTGCGCGATCGTCGCCGCTGACGAGCGGGACCAGGGGTTGCGCAACGTCCTCAACCTCGGCCACACGGTGGGGCACGCGATCGAGGCTGCCAGCAACTACAGCCGCTACCGCCACGGTGAAGCGATCTCGATCGGGCTCCTCGCGGCGCTGCGTCTCTCCGGAGCACCGGAGCTGCGCGACGAGTGCGAGGAGATCCTCTCCCGTCACGGCCTGCCGGTTCGCCTCGATCCCGAGGTCGCGATCGAGGACGTGCTCGCGGCCCTCCAGCGCGACAAGAAGCGCACCGCCGCCGGCGTCGGTTTCGTCCTCCTCTCCGAGCCGGGCAATCCCCGGACCGGCCAGCTAGTCGACCCGGCTAAGGTCCGAGAGGCCGTGGAGGAGCTCTACTGATGCCTACCGTCAGCAACCGCGTCGCCGTTCTGCACGGGGTCAACTTCGACGTGCTGGAGCGGCGCGACGCGAGCATCTACGGCGGGATCTCGCTGGCCCAACTGGAGGCGAAGATCTCCAACTGGGCGCACGAGCTGGGGCTGGAACCGATCTTCTTCCAGACCA
>JBQCEW010000382.1:0-3157 GCA_051959815.1 Solirubrobacterales bacterium | reverse complement strand
CGGCGGTGACGATGCCAGAGTTGGCGTAGCGGTCGAAGTTGGCGGCGTTCGTGGCGCTGTCGGCCCGCACCGCGGTGGTGGCGGTGGTAGCCGTCGCGGCACTAGCAGCCGAGCTCGCGCTGGGGACGGTACCGAGGGTCGACTCGTCGATTTGCTTGCCGGTAACCGAGTTGGCCGCGATCTTGTTGCCGTTGACAGCCCCGTTTGCCAGCTTCGCCCTAGTGACCGCCCCGTTCTTGATCTTGGCCGCGGTAACCGCGCCGGCCTTGATTTCCTTGCTGCCAATCTTGTGGGTGGCCCAGGCCGTGCCGCCTAGCGCACGAAGAGGGCGATGATGGAAACCACCAGCGCAGGGGAGGGCCGCCTGCCGAGAAATCCTGCCATTCGCCAATTTTGGCGAACCAGCAGCATCGGCGGTGCCCACTCTCCGCGCGACGCCACGCTAGGCTGCCCTTGATGAAGCGAATCGAAGGCGTGCTCACGGCGATGGCGACCCCGTTCGACGAGAGCGGGGCGGTTGACCACGACGCCGCCCGGCGCCTGGCTGCGCATCTCCTCGAGCATGGTTCACACGGCTTGGTGATCGCCGGCACCACCGGCGAGTGTCCGACCCTGACCGACGGGGAGGAGATCGAGCTGTTGGAAGCGGTGCGGGCCGAGGTGGGTGACGAGGCGCTGCTGGTCTGCGGCACCGGCACCAACGACACCCGCCACTCCTGCGAGTTGACGAAGATGGCCGCCCAGGCCGGCGCCGATGCCTCGCTGGTTGTCGTCCCGTACTACAACAAGCCAAATCCAGCCGGCATCCGTGCTCACTTCGAAACGGTCGCAGCGGCCGTCCCGGAGCTGCCGATGGTGATGTACAACATCCCCTCGCGCGTTGTCATCAACGCCGAGCCCGAGCTGCTGGCCGAAATCGGGCAGGTCGACAACATCGTCGCCGTCAAGCAGGCCAACGACGAGGAGCTGGGGCCGATCGAGGGCCTGACGGTGCTCGCCGGCAACGACAACACCTTCTGCCGCGTGCTCGAGTTCGGCGGCGGGGGCGGCATCCTCGTCGCCTCGCACATCGTCGGCGATCGGATGCGGGAGATGTGGGACGCGGCCCAGGCCGGCGACATCGAGACCGCGCGCCGGATCGATGCCGAGATCACCCCCGTCTACGAGGCGACCTCCGTTACCACCAACCCCATCCCGGTGAAGGCCGCCTTGGCGATGCTGGGGCTGTGCGAGGACCGGCTGCGACTTCCGCTGGTATCCGCCGACGCCGAGCAGAGGGCCGCCATCAAGGCCGGCCTCGACGCCGCCGGCGTCCCCGTTGCCAGTTAGAACTTCCTAAAGAGAGAGTGAGTAACTAGTGCCAAGCAAACTGCGAGTGCTGCCCTTGGGCGGCCTCGGCGAGATCGGTAAGAACATGACCGTGGTCGAGTACGACGGCCGCATCGTCGTCGTCGACACGGGGCTGATGTTCCCGACCGCGGAGATGCACGGGATCGACCTCGTGCTGCCGGACTTCTCCTATCTGCGCGAGCGCGCAGACGACATCGAGGCGATCGTCCTCACCCACGGCCACGAGGACCACGTCGGGGCGCTTCCCTATGTGTTGAAAGAGATCGGGATGCCCCCGGTCATCTACGGCGGCCTGCTGACGGTGGGGATGGTGCGCTCGAAGCTCGACGAGCACCGGCTCGGCGAAAAAGCGCCGCTGCAGGAGCTGCCGCCGGGGGAGAAAGTCCAGGTCGGGCCGTTCGGGCTTGAGCTGATCCACCTCGCGCACTCGATTCCGGACATGCGGGCAGTGCTGCTCTCGACCGAGGTCGGCTCGGTCCTGATGACCGGCGACTACAAGTTCGATCAGACTCCGGTAGACGGGCGCCCCGCGGACGTCTCCCGTCTTGCCGAGCTTGGCAAGGAAGGTCTGACTCTGCTCTGCGGCGACTCGACCAACGCCGACCGCCCCGGCGTGGCGCCGTCGGAGTCGGCGGTCGGGCCGGCGCTGCTGCAGGAGTTCGCCCGCTGCAAGGGCCGGATCATCGTCACCTCGTTTGCCTCGAACATCCACCGCGTCCAGCAGGTGATCGACGCGGCAGCCCGGCTCGACCGCAAAGTGGCGCTGGTCGGCCGCTCGATGCGCAAGAACTTCAACATCGCCTCCAACCTCGGCCTCGCCAAAGCGCCCGACGGGATCTTCATCCAGCCGCGCGAGATCGAGGACTTTCCCGACGAGAAAGTCGTCGTGATCTCGACCGGCAGCCAAGGGGAGCCGCTCTCGGCGCTGCGGCGGATGGCCAACAACGACCACCGCGACGTCCAGCTTCACTCCGGCGACACCGTCGTCTTCTCGGCGACGCCGGTGCCCGGCAACGAGCGCGCCGTGAACGAGACGATCGATCGCATCTATGAGATCGGGGCGAGCGTGATCACCGCCAAAGACGCGCCGATCCACGCCTCCGGCCACGGCTGGCAGGAGGAGCTGAAGCTGATGCTGAACCTGACCAAACCGCGCTACGTGATGCCGGTCCACGGCGACTACAAGCGGCTGCGCCTGCACTCGGAGCTGGCCGAAGCGGTCGGAATCGAGCGCGAGCGCATCTTCCAGGGCCGCAACGGCCTGCCGTTGGAGCTCGACGGTGACGGCGCCGGCTTCGGCGAGGACATCCACGCCGGCGTCATCTACGTCGACGGCGTCAACATCGGCGAGCCCGACGACGCCGCCCTGCGCGACCGCCGCGAGATCTCCGCCGACGGCATTTTCATCGTCGTCGCCACCGTCTCCAGCGATGACGGCAGCATCGTCGCCGACCCCGAGGTGATCCTCCGCGGCGTCGCCTTCATCGACCAGGCGGACACCGTCGTCGAAGACCTGAAGGATCTCGTCGAAGACGTCCTCGACGAAGCCGCCGACCACGGCAACCGCGAGAGCCACCTGATCGAGGAAGACCTCCACGCGGCGATCGGCAAACTGGTCTGGCAACGCCTCCGCCGCCGCCCGATGGTCCTCCCGGTCGTCATCGAGGTGTAGTTCGAGCGCTTGCCTGTAGGGAGGGGTGGGTGTCCCTCTCGCTCCCTGGGATTTTCGCCGTTAACTTCCCAGCTCTCGCCGAGTTGCCAGGGCGAAAATCAGGACGCCGGTCGCGAGAGGGACACCCACCCCTCC
>JBQCEW010000381.1:0-3069 GCA_051959815.1 Solirubrobacterales bacterium | reverse complement strand
CGGCGCCTCGCGCATCGCGTTCTTGAGCGCGCTGTGGAAGCTGTGCGTGTCGAGGCCGACCTCGCGCTGGTTGACGATCGACTTCTTGTGCCGGTGCAGGAACTCGATCGGGTCCTCGATCGTGAGGATGTGGTCTTGCCGCTCGCAGTTGATCACGTCGATCATCGCCGCCAGCGTCGTGCTCTTGCCCGAGCCGGTGGGGCCGGTGACGAGGACGAAGCCGCGCGGTTTCTGGGTCAGCTCGCGCAGGACCTGCGGCACCCCGAGCGAGTCCAGGGCGGGGATCTCCTGGGGGATGAAGCGAAAGGCGGCGCTGACTGCTCCACGCTGGAAGAAGCAGTTGACGCGGAAGCGGGCGACGCCCGGGATCGCGTAGGCGAAGTCGAGCTGTTTGTTGTTCTCGAACCGTTTCCGCTGGTCGTCGTTGAGAATGCTGAAGACGACCTCCCGCGTGTCCTGGCTGGTGAGGACCGGGAACCCGTCCATCGGGGTGATCTTGCCCTTGTCGCGGATCGCCGGCGGGAAGCCGGGAGTGAGGTGAACGTCCGAGGCCCGCGCCTCGACCATGCGGCGCAGGACCTCCGAGAAGTCGAAGTCCATGGCTCCTACATCGGCCTTTCGTCCGGATTCCTCAATACCTGGAAGTGATCAGCCACAGGCTCAGGTGGTGACACGGAGCACCTCCTCGAGGCTGGTCAGCCCCGCCCGCACCTTCGCCAGGCCGTCCTCGCGGAGCGTGCACATCCCCTCTTCCATGGCGGTGTCGGCAATCTCCGCCTCCGAGGCAAGGGAGACGGTCATCTCCTTGATCCGCTCGCCCATCGCCATCACCGAGTAGAGCCCGACGCGGCCTTTGTAGCCGCTGGTGTTGCAGCGGGCGCAGCCGACCGGTTCGTAGGCCTCGACCTCCCCCCCGACCCGCAGGCCGGCGTCGACCAGGGCCTGGACGGGGATGATCATGCGCCGCTTGCAGTGGCTGCAGAGCTTGCGTGCCAGGCGCTGGGCGACGATGCAGTCGACCGCGGAGGCGATCAGGAAGGGCTCGATCCCCATCTTGCTCAGCCGGTTGATCGCGCCGGGGGCGTCGTTGGTGTGCAAGGTCGTCAGCATCATGTGGCCGGTGAGGGCGGCCTCGACCGCGATCCGGGCGGTCTCGCCATCGCGGATCTCGCCGACCATGACGATGTCGGGGTCGGCGCGGAGGATCGAGCGCAGGCCGGTGGCGAAGTCGAGGCCGGCCTTGCGGTTGACGTTGATCTGGTTGATGCCGCCGATCTGGTACTCGACCGGGTCCTCGATCGTGATGATGTTTTTCTCGACCTGGTTGAGCGCCTGCAGGGCGGCGTAGAGAGTCGTGCTCTTACCGGAGCCGGTCGGACCGGTCACGAGGACCGCCCCGTAGGCCTGCCGGAAGGCGCGCTCAAAGCGCTCCCGCGCCGAGCCGTCCATCCCCAGTTCATCGAGGCTGCGTTGGGCGTTGTCTTTGTCGAGGATGCGGATCGTCGCCCCCTCCCCGCGCTGCGTCGGCAGCGTCGTCACGCGCAGGTCGACGCGACGGTCTTCGACGGTGATGCTGACGCGGCCGTCCTGGGGGACGCGTTTCTCGGCGATGTTCAGCTCGCTCATGATCTTCACGCGGGAGATCACCGCGCTGACCATCCGCTTCGGGACGTTGGCGGCCTCCCGCAGGACGCCGTCGATCCGGAAGCGGACGCGCATGTCCTGTTCCTCGGGCTCGAAGTGGATGTCCGAGGCGCCCTCGCCCACGGCCTGCCCGAGGATGCTGTAGACGAGTTTGACGACGGGCGCGTCCTCGGCGCCCACCTCCATCTGCGCGACTTCGGCGAGTTCCCCCTCGTCCTGCTCTTCGCCTTCGATCACCGCCTCGCTGACCGAGCTCTGCAGCGTGTTGAGGCGGGTGATCAGCGCTTCGATGTCCTCCTCGGCGGCAACCGCGACGCGACAGTCGAGCCCGGTTGCGAGCTGGATGTCGTCGACGGCGAGAACGTTGGTGGGATCGCTCATCGCCACCAGCAGGTTCTGCTTGTCGACGAAGCCGACCGGCAGCGCCCGGTAGCGGCGGGCGGTGCCGACCGGGATCAGGTTGGCCGCAGCCATGTCGACGGGGTAAGCCGAGAGGTCGATGTGGTCTAGCCCGTAGCGCTCGGCGATCGCCCGGGAGAGCTGGTCGCCGTTGATCGCCCCCTGCTGGAGCAAGAGGGCCTCCGGCGGCATCCCGGCAGTGCGGGCCTCTTCGATCGCCTGCCGCGCCCGCTCCCCGGGCACGTAGCCGAGGTCGACGATCACATCGGTGATGAAGCCGCTGGAGCGGCCCCGCTGCAGGGGCGGCGTCAGGCCGGGCGTCCCCTGCTCCTCCGGCCGCATGGCCGGCGCGGTCGAGTCGCCGGAGTCGGGAACCGGCCGCAGGTGCCCCGGGTATTCCCCGTTCTCCATGGCTACGGGTGGTAAGTGAGCGTGCGGCCCTTGTACCTAGCGTCGGTTACCTGCTGGACGACGCTCTGCGCCGCCTGGTAGCCGTAGCTAACCGAGGCGGTGGGGACGCCATGGCTGAGGCTCTTCGGCCGGAGCACGACGAGGGCGGGCACGCGGTTGACCCCGACTCCCTCGGTGATCGCCGCGTAGCGGGCGATCTTGCTCGCGGGGACGACGAACAGCGCCACGCCGGGGACGGCAGTGAGGGCCGCGGTGTCCGCCTTGACCAGGCGGTCGTCGATGCCGCCCTCGTGGACGATGAGCAGGACGACGGTCTGGCCTGAGTTGAAGGCAGCGGTAACCGCCTTGGGCGGTGGCGGCGCCGCGGGGGATGCGGCCGGCGCCGCCGAAGCCGCGGGGGGAGCGACCGTTGCCGCCGTCGCCGGAGCATCGCCGGCGGGCGTGATTGCAGGCGCGCTCGTCGTGACCGAGGTTTCGGTTTCCCCTTCAGGTTCCGCCGATTCGCCGCCGCCGCCCATCGTCGTCAGCATCACGATGCCGAGGACGAGGAGGACGCCGATCACGGCAACCTGGGCAAGCGGGTTTTCGTTGAGTTTCTCCCTCATACGTCCGCTT
>JBQCEW010000380.1:0-2636 GCA_051959815.1 Solirubrobacterales bacterium | reverse complement strand
GGCTCGAGCTCGATGAACGCGATGCTCTACGTGCGCGGCCACCCGCTCGACTACGAAGGCTGGGCCGCCGCCGGGGCAGAGGGATGGGGCTGGGAGGACGTCCGCCCCTACTTCCTGCGTGCCGAGGACAACCAGCGCGGCGCCTCCGAGCACCACGCGGTGGGCGGGCCGCTGCGGGTCGAGGACGAGCGCTCGCCGCGGCCGCTCACCGGGCGCTTCCTCGCTGCTTGCGAGGAGGCCGGCGTCCCCCGCATCGACGACTACAACGGCCCCGAGCAGGACGGCGCAGCACTGTGCCAGGTCACCCAGCGCAACGGCAGGCGCTGGAGCACGGCCGACGCCTACCTGCGCCCGGCGCTGAAGCGGCCGAACCTGGAGGTGGTGACCGGGGCGCTGGTCTCCGGCATCGAGATCGAGGACGGCGTCGCCACCGGCGTCCGCTACTCGCGCCGGCGCGGCGGCGAGCAACTGGCGCATGCCGAGCGCGAGGTGATCCTCAGCGCCGGCGCGATCGGCTCGCCACAGCTGCTGCTGCTCTCCGGCGTCGGGCCGACCGAGCAGCTGCGCGAGGGCGGCGTGCCGGTGTACCACGAGCTGCCGGGAGTCGGCGAGAACCTGCAGGACCACCCCTACGTCTCCTGCATCTGGGATGTTCCCGGCGGCGGCTCGCTGGCCGACGCCGAGAAGCCGAAGGCGCTGCTCGAGTACCTGCTGCGCCGCACCGGCCCGCTGACTTCGTCCGTCGCCGAGGCCTTCGCCTTCATCCGCAGCCGCCCCGGGCTTCCCGGGCCGGACTTGCAGTTCCACTTCGCCCCCGCCTACTTCGCCGACAACGGCTTCGAGGAATACGACGGACACGCAATCACCTCCGGCCCGGTCCTGGTCAAACCGAAGGCCCGCGGCTGGGTGCGGCTGCGCTCGCAGAATCCGAGCGCGAAGCCGCACATCCTCACCAACTCGCTCGCCGACGACGAGGACGTCGAGGCGCTGGCGGCGGGCGTGCGCCGCGCCCGCGAGATCGCCGCCGCCGGCCCGCTCGCCGAAGTCCTCGGCCACGAGATCTTCCCCGGCCCGGACGTGGACACCGACGACGCGATCGCCGCCGACATCCGCCGCCGCGTCGAGCTCCTCTACCACCCGGTCGGCACCTGCCGCATGGGCAACGGCGCCGACGCCGTCGTCTCCCCCGACCTCCGCGTCCACGGCCTCGACCGCCTCCGCGTCGTCGATGCCTCGGTGATGCCGCTGATCCCCTCCGGCAACACCAACGCGCCGACGATCATGATCGCCGAGAAAGCCGCCGATCTGATCTGCGGCGCGGCCTGACGGTTACGACGAGTTCTTGCCGGGTTGATGATCGCCAGCGAGCGTGGGAGGGTCGAAGCTCTCGTCAATACCGAGAAAGGAGCATCACGATGACCGCCGATCCCCAGACCCAGAATCCCGAGCTGAAGGCCCGCCACCGCAAGATGTGGGCGTCGGGCGACTACCCCTCGATGGTCGAGACGTTCCTGACGCCGCTTGGCCCGCGCCTGGTCGAGGTCTGTGGGATCGGCCCCGGCGACCGCGTCCTCGACGTCGCCGCCGGTACCGGCAACGCCTCGATCCCGGCGGCCGCAACCGGTGCCAGCGTGGTGGCAAGCGACCTGACGCCGGAGCTGTTCGAGGCCGGCCGCGCCCGCGCCGACGCGGCTGGAGTCGAGTTGGAGTGGGTCGAGGCGGACGCCGAGGCCCTCCCCTTCGAGGACGCCGCTTTCGACACCGTGATCTCCTCGATCGGGGTGATGTTCGCGCCCCACCACCAGGACGCCGCCGACGAGATGGCGCGGGTCTGCCGCCCTGCCGGCACGATCGGCCTGCTGAGCTGGACCCCAGAGGGAATGATCGGCGCCCTGTTCAGGGCGATGGGCGGGTTCATGCCGGCGCCCCCGCCCGGCGTGCAGCCGCCGCCGCTCTGGGGCGGCGAAGACCACCTGCGCGAGCTCTTCGGCGAGCGGGTCGAGTTCGAGCGGCTGGAGCGCGACGTGCTCGATGTCACCGCCTTCGCCCGACCCGACGACTTCGGTGAACACTTCAAGCAGCGCTACGGACCGACGATCGCCGCGCGCGCCAACGCCGAGAAAGAGGGACGCGAGGAGGAGTTCGACCGCGTGCTGAGTGAGTTCTGCGCCGAGTGGAACCGCGGCGGTGAGGAGGACTCGCAGTTCGAGATGGAGTACCTGATCGCGGTCGGCCGCCGCGCGGCGTAGTGACCTCGGGCGCTCCGGTCATTTGCACCGCATAGCGGCACAAAAGACCGGAGCACTAGCTTGCATGGCCTAGCGGGCGAAGACCCGGTTCCCCATCGCCGGGTCACCGACCTGGCTGAACTCGATCAGCTTGCCTTCGCCGTTGTAGGTGAGGACGTCGGCGGCCTCGGCGGTCTCGCCGTCGAGGGTGACGGTGGTCAGCACCACCACTTTGTTCCCCTCTGCGACGAAGTCGTGGGGTTCGGTTTTAAGCCCTTTCTCGGCGAATTTGGCCCAGAGCTCGCCGACCTCTCCTTTGCCGTTGTAGGTGCCGGTAAGCGTGCTGTCGCCGCCGGCCGTCCAGACGATCGAGTCGTCGATGTTCTCCATCGCGCCAGCGGCATCACC
>JBQCEW010000379.1:0-2574 GCA_051959815.1 Solirubrobacterales bacterium | reverse complement strand
CAGGCTCGGCGTGTTGTGGTTCCTTTGTCGGCTTCTGGCCGACCAAGGAACCACGCGATGCGTCGGGGTGGCCGAGTGCGGGGTAGAGGTTCGGGACCACGCGCGTCTGCCAACCTGGCGTGTCCGGTTCGCCACCGCCTGGGCGTAGGGCGTAGAGCTCGGGCGGGGTGCGGTCCTCGCGGCCTTCGCAGAAGGGGCAGTTCTCCGGTCCTTTCGGCTCGGTCGAGCGCGGCGAGAAGCTGTCGGGGCGGGTAGCCCGGCCGGGGGCGAGGATCGTCCTCAGCCCGGTCAGCTGGTCGATGCGGATCTCCGGCGCGCTCAGGAGCGGGAGGGGGGGAGGTCGTCAGGGGGCGGGGGTGGAGGCACCGGCGGCGGAGCGCTCGGCCGCGGTTTCGGTTTCGAGCCGGCGCCGTCTTTCGAGCCGCCGAGGAACGGCTCGAACACGTCCATCGGCAGCGGGAAGACGACGGTCGTGTTCTGGTTGCTGCCGATTTCGAGCAGCGTCTGCAGGTAGCGAAGCTGCAGCGAAGCGGGGTTGGTGCTGATGATGTCGGCGGCGTCGGTGAGCTTCTGCGCGGCCTGGAACTCGCCCTCGGAGTTGATGATCTTCGCCCGCCGCTCGCGCTCGGCCTCGGCCTGGCGGGCGATCGCGCGCTGCATCTGTTCCGGGATTTCGACGTCCTTGATCTCAACCGCAGTCACCTTGATGCCCCAGGGCTCGGTCGACTCGTCGATGATTTTCTGCAGCTCCTCGTTGAGGCGCTCGCGGTCGGACAGCAGCTGGTCGAACTCGGCCTTGCCGAGCACCGAGCGCAGCGCCGTCTGCGAAATCTGCGAGGTGGCCAGGAGGTAGTTTTCGACCTCGACCACCGCTTTGTTCGGGTCGACGACGCGGAAGTAGGCGACCGCGTTGACCCCGGCGGGGACGTTGTCGCGGGTGATCACCTCCTGGGGCGGGATGTTCAGCGTCACCGTCCGCAGGTCCACCTTGACCATCCGGTCCACCAGCGGGATCAGCAGGATCAGGCCCGGCCCCTTCTGCGCGATCAGGCGCCCGAGTCGGAAGATCACCCCGCGCTCGTACTCGCGCAGGACCCGAACCGACGCCCCGATCGCGATCAGCGCGAAGAACGCGAGGACGATGAGAACCCCTGCGACAGCTGCCATCAACCGGCTCCTTCTCTGGACTGGACCGCGGCCTGCGGCTCGGGGCGGACCACCAGCGTCAGCCCGTCGACCGCCTCGACCGTGACTTTATCCCCCAAGCGGACGGGCGCCGAACCTTCAGCCAGGCGAGCGCCCCAGATCGTTCCGCCAAGCCAGACCTGCCCTTTGGGATCGATCGAGCTGCGGGCTTCGGCGGAGGCGCCGACCATCGCCTCGGCGCCGGTGCGGACATCGTGGTCGCGGTGGGCGGCGATCACCTTGCGGGTGATGAAGTAGAAGCTGATCGCCGAGAGGACGGCGAGCGCGATCAGCGCCCCGCCGATGTAGTCGACGGCGCTGCTGTCGGAGCCGAGGGCGACGATCCCCGCGGCGGTGAGCCCGGCGACGCCGAGCGCGGCGAGGATGCCGCCTGCCGACAGCAGCAGCTCGGCGAGCAGGAGGCCCAGGCCGATCAGCGCGATGACGACGAAGGCTTCCATCGCTTCCGATTATGCGCTGCCGGCGTAGCGGCGCACGTCGGCTTCCAGTTCGGAGTCCTTCGAGTAGGGCCCTTGTTTGAGGTAGAGGAGCTTGCCGGCCTTGTCGTAGAAGGCGGTGCCGGGGAAGCCGATATGGACGCCGAGCGATTCGGCGATCTTCTTGTCCGGGTCGGTGTAGCTGGGGTAGGGCACGGGGTCCTCGCTCAGGAAGGTCGTGGCGGCGTCGTTCGAGTCCTCCGAGTTGACCCCGAGGAAGGCGACCTGCTTTCCATAACGCGCCGAGAGCTTCTGCAGGACCGGGAACTCGAAGCGGCAGGGACCGCACCAGGAGGCCCAGACGTTGACGATGACGGGGTAGCCGCGCAGCTGGGCGAGCCGCTTTTCGAAGGCTTCCTGACCGCCGGGAAGCAGTTCGTTCGCCTGCTTGTGGAGGGCCGCCAGCGGTGGCGGCGAGCCGGAGAGGGCTTTCGCGTAGTCGGGATGGGCGCCGTTCTCTCCGCCGGCAGTGCTCCCGCAGCCGCCGCCGACGAGGGCCACCGGCAGCAGGGCAGACAGCGCCAGGAGGAGTCCGATTCGCTTACTCATCCGCTCCATGAGTACAATACGTATGTCTGGTTCGCGGGTTCGCGATCCTGAGTTCTTCGGGGGAACGTCCAGTCAAACCCTCGCAGCCTCGTTCACCTGTCCCGGCTGCACGTGACTTTGTCTGTGCGGCAGGACGCACCGGAAGCCTTCTATGGCCAAGACCACTGACGTTGCCGCTGACGCGGCAGTTCCTTCAAGCGCCGACATCGAGCGGGCGGCGGCGTTCGCCCGCGAGCCCTTCCTGCTCGACGGCGAGGGGCCGGAGGCGCTGGCGCCAGGCACGGCGCGGCGGCGGGCGCTGGATGCGGCACTGGCCGAGCTCGACGCCGGCGCCGAGTATCCG
>JBQCEW010000378.1:0-6011 GCA_051959815.1 Solirubrobacterales bacterium | reverse complement strand
GGTTGCTTCTTTTTTGGCTATTCCCCCCCAAACCGCCCCCCCCCCGGCACCCGGGGGGCAGTTTGGCTGCGCAGCCAAGGTGGGTAGGCTTGTCCGATGCATCAGTTCTCCGAGGAGCGGATGGCGCCCGTCAACGACGGCGTCGAGCTCTGCTATCAGGAGATTGGCGACCCCGACGGCGAGCCGATGCTCCTGGTTATGGGCCTGGCCACGCAGATGATCGCCTGGAGCGACGAGTTCTGCGCGATGTTGGCCGAGCGCGGCTACCGCGTCGTCCGCTTCGACAATCGCGACATCGGCCGCTCGACTCGGGTCCGCACTGAGGGCGTGCCGAGCGTGCTAGACATCCTCGTCGGCCGCGGCACCCCGGCCTACCGCCTGCGCGACATGGCCGCCGACACGGTCGGGCTGATGAACCACCTCGGGATCGAGTCCGCCCACGTCGTCGGCGCCTCGATGGGCGGGATGATCGCCCAGTGCACGGCGATCGGCCACCCCGACCGGGTGCGCTCGCTCTGCTCGATCATGTCGACCACCGGCAGCCGCCGCGTCGGCCACCCCAGCTACAAGACCTTCGGCCTGCTGCTCGGCAAACCGCCGCGCGAGCGCGAGGCGGCGATCGAGCGCGTCGTCAAGACCTTCAGGACGATCGGCTCGCCCGGCTATCCCTTCGAAGAGGAGCGCATCCGCGAGATCGCCGGCCGCTCCTTCGACCGCGGCCACAGCCAGGCCGGCATCGCCCGCCAGCTACACGCGATTACCGCCTCCGGCGACCGCACCCACCAACTCCGCAAGCTCGACATCCCTGCCCTCGTCATCCACGGCAAGAACGACATCCTCGTCAACCCCTCCGGCGGCCGCGCCACCGCCCGCGCCATCCCGGCGGCCCGCCTGAAGATGGTCGAGGGCATGGGCCACGACCTGCCCCTCCAGCTCTGGCCCACCTTCGTCGAGGAGATCTGCTGCAACGCCGCCCGGGCGCCGGAGTGGAAGCCGGCCGCCCAAGCGGCCTAGATGCGGCTGAGAGGAGTCGAACCTCCACGGGCTCTCGCCCACACGGACCTGAACCGTGCGCGTCTACCAGTTCCGCCACAGCCGCGCGGAGCAGGCAATTTACCGGTTGCCCGCCTTCCGCCGCCTGTGACCCACATCACCGGCCCGTCCCATCGCCTTCGCTAAAGTGCCTCTACCTCGCCGCTATCGTCTAGGGGACTAGGACGCCGGATTCTCAGTCCGGAAACCCGGGTTCGAATCCCGGTAGCGGTACTCAGTGTCCGGGCATAGGCGAATTGCCGCTTCCGCCTGTGGCCTCGGCCTCTTTCTTCTCGCGGTTTCGGTCGAGCCGTTTCTGGAGCCCTCTTACGACCCGTTGCGTCAAGAGATTTCGGAGTTCGCTCACACGAATCTCGGCGCGGTCGCACTGGCCGGATTCCTAGCCTGGGGGTTTTCGTTGGGTCTTCTCGCCGATCTGGTCGCTCGAGCTCCGTTGCCTCCCCGCTCCGGGCTCGCGGCTCGGATTGAGTCAGTCGCCCTTGTCGGGGCGGCTTTCAGCCTCATTCTGGTCACCGTCTTCGCCACCGATCGCGGCGTGGAAGTCGCCGGAGTGGTAACCCACCGCACGGTGTCGGGGCGCATCCATGACCTCGGCTCGGGATTTGTGACCGCTTCCATCCTGGTGGCGGTGATCGCCGACGCGTTTCGGGAGCGTCGAGGTAGTGTCTCCGCCGTCGTCATTTCCGCAGCGGTTATCTCCAGCGTCGTCTTTTTCGCCCTTGGCGATCCGCTTCCGGGTTTGCGGCAGCGGTGCCTCGTGGCCTGGGCATGCCTATGGCAAGCGGTCACGCTATGTCGTTTCTGGAAGTGGTTTCCTACTTCGGATCGAAGCAGCGCGGGTTCTCGATGCAGTACCAGTTGATCCCCGAGCAGCGAGTCGCGCAGCCGGAGAACTTCGGATGCCCTTGTCTCAATGCCCCGACATCGGAGAGTTCAAGGCTCTCAACCTCTTTTTCGAACCGGGGGAGTTGGCTGAGGTCCTCTTCCTCCCGCGGCTCCGCCCGGACGAGCTGGATGCTCTCGAGGGCGACGTCGACGACGACGTAGCGGTCTTTGAACTGGAGGGCGGGAAGCTCGCGCCAGAAAAACCAAGGATGGCGTTCGCCGGCGCGTCGTTCGACGGCCACCGTCTGTCCGACGATGCCCTTGACGTGCCCAGCCTGTTTTACCTGTCGGGCCAGGGTGAAGCCGCGCCAGATCGTGGCGAGTGCGTAGCCGCCGAAGGCGAACGTGATCGTCCAGCCGAGCAGCCTGGCCAGGAAGCCGAGGTTAGAGAGGCTGTGGGCGAGCGCTCCTGCCGCAACGATGAGGCCAAGCCGGAAGGCGAGGGTTCCGATCGCCCGGTGGATGTACCACCAGCGAGTCACCTCACGCCACGTTTCCGGAAACGGGAACCGCTCCTCTTCTTCGGCCGCTCGGCAGGGACGAGGCCCCAGTTGCCCGCTGATACGGGGCAGGATGAGGTACCAGTCGACGAGGCTCGACCCCCAGATCACGGCGGCGGCCGGGGCTAGGGCGGAGGCGGTGCCATGGACCGCGGCGACACCGAGGGTCGGCTGCAAGTGACCTGACAGGAAAAACGCCGCCAGAATCGTCGCCGGGACGACCGTGAACAACGGGTCGAAGGCGACGACACGGTCGAGCTTCTCACGATGGTTCGGCACCCAGGCGGCGGTCGCCGCGACATCGCGCAAGTACTTGACGTGCATCGCCAAGAGCCAGAGCATCGACCCAACACCAACACAGACCGCCACCAGCGCAGCGTCGTAGAGACCGGCAAGGACGATCAGGAGGGCAAGCACGACGACCTGCCCGCGGACATAGGGGAGGGGACTCATCGCTTGCGTTCAGTTCTTGCCGAGGAGCTGTTCGATGGCAGCGATGAATTCAGCGGCGCCTTTGACGAATTCAGCAGCTTCCTCGGCGCTTGGCGGTGCGGCCTCGTAATCGCCTTCCTCGCGCGCGTTTTTGGCACGACGGGCGAGGGCGCTGAGGCGCTGGTCGAATTCGCCAGGGGCAACGAATACTTGGCTGAACAGCGTCCAAGTGCCGCTGTGGGTCTTTGCGAATTCGCCTCGCTCCGATAGGGCAGCTCGGGCTGCGTAGAGCATCCCGTAGTAGGCGGCGCTGACTACAACGGCCGGATTCGCGGTCCCGAGGATGGCCTCGGCATCGGCCAGTCGATCGCGCGCCTGCTGCATGAACTCTTCTGAGCGGGGACTCAATCCAACGCGCTCCCGGCGAGGACGATCTTGTCGCGGTCGACCTCTTGGATGAAGAATGAGTCGATCGTGCGACGGCCTTTAAGCCACCCAGGATCGTGGACGTGGACCGAGTAGTTGAACGGGCTCTCTCCCTCGGCGATCGCGGCTTCTTCGCTGAGGTCGCCGGTGATTCGCCCATAACGATTCCGACCGCCATTCGCGATCACGAGCAGGTCGACGTCGGAGTCTGGGTGCGCCGTCCCACGAGTGCGAGAGCCATAAAGCCAGAGAGCGCGCAGGTCGTTGCCTAACCCCTCCTCTAAGCGCGATACGAAGCGCTCGATCACCCGGCGCTCGCTCTCGGTGAGCTGCGCTGCGTTCAATCGCTTGACAGTTGCCTGCTCCATGACCTTCAAGGATAGGCCGAGAGCAGGCTGAGACGATGGAGATCCATGTCCCGAAATATGTCCCCGACTCCACCGAACTGGATCGAACTCAACTCAACTATCTGGACGAAGCCGGTCTAGATCGACCGCAAATGGCTTCACAGAGGCAATTCTCAGTCCGGAAACTCGGGTTCGAATCCCGGTAGCGGTATGGCCTTGCGCGTCCTCGTGCGAGAGAAACTACCCGCGGTGCTGTGCTCCGGTGCTTGCGCGCGATTCGATTCGATCGCAGCATCTAGATCCGCGGGCCGCGGCGGCGTAGCTGCGGGAGTCGCGGCGCTCTTCTGGCTCGTTCAGGTGGCCATGCCGACGGCGAGGTACATGGTTTCCAGGCCGCGCTCCTCGTAATGGGCGTTGGCCTTGTTACGTACGGCCCGTGCCCGCTTCACCGCATCGCCCAGCTCCTCCTCCCCCTCGAACAGAGCACTGAGCAGGACGGGTCGGCCTTTGGAGCGCAGCGAGCAGTAACCCGCGAGGGCAAGCGTCGAGCGGGAGAGAGCCCACCCTCAGGTCGCGAAAGTAGAGGAGATTGTTGCGGGCGGTGAGGTCGACCAGTTGTCCCGTCCACGTCTTGCAGGCGCGCTCGACGTGGCGCGATCGAGCCTCGCGCTCCTCTTGGGGCAAGGCGTCGCCGCTCATGCGGTGGGGCTCGGTGATTCGGGGAGCGGAATCGACGTCTCCGTCAGCTTGGCGACCTCGGCTCCGATCCGCTCTTCCCGCCAGTCGAGGAAGGCGGGGAAGTCCGCCTTGATCAGGGGAGCATCCTCGCCGGTGGGGAGAAGGTGCGAATCGAGGACTTCGTCGAAGGCGTCCTGATCGACGGGGTCGAACTCGTCCCGGATCTCTCCCAGGTACTGATTCGGCGGCCGTTTGCCGATGCGCTGGTTCGTCTCCGCGTCGATCAACGTCCGATTGAGGATGCAGTCGACGATCTGCCGAGGGTATGCCGGCTCTTCGTCGGGAGGGTTGAGGTAAGCGCGGGGAAAGATGTGATGGTCATCGACCCGCCGCGCTGCTATCGAAGCCGCGGTTAGCTCGCGGCCGCGGTGGAAGTCCTTGGCCTTGTTCCGCAGGATCAATGACATCAAGGCCTTGTAGACCGACTGCTGCTTGGGGGTGACCTCTCGCAGGCGCTCGGTCTGGAAGGAGAAGTCGGCGACCGTGGCCGGCTCGGCGCCACCCTCGATCCACTTCCGCAGCTCGGCGTAATCCTTCGCTGCCTGGGTGTTGGCGGCGCGGTCGTAGGCGGCGGAGATTCCGCTGCACCAGAACCACCGCTGCAGGCGGGCGCGATTGACCGCCGATGCCGGTCCCCCGATCTCGATCGCCTGGTCCCAGAGGGCGGCCAGGGGCACAAGCAGGTAACCGTAGGGCAACCACTTCCCGGTCAGGACCCCGCACTCGTCCCGCAGCATCTCCAGCGCCGCGCGGTAGCCGGCGGCGACCGAATCCCAGTGCTCCGCGATGTCCTCGACCGAGAGATCCAACACGTCCCCGCGCTTGACCGACCCTTTTGCCCGCAGCGCGACGGATTGCAGGACGTAGTACCGGTCGATATCGAACTCTTCGATTATCGGGTGCTGAAGGACGGTCTGTTCCCATTTTCGACGCAGGTCGAGCCCTCTCGCGAAGAAGCGGGCGGCGAGAAGATCGAAGACCGACAACCGGATCCCGGTCCTGTTGAGCGTTTCGAAGATCGAGCAGACCGCTTCCAAGGAGGTCGAAGACGCCAGCTCGACAACGGGAAACCGGTAGTCCTCGATCGGCTTGACGTACTTTTCATAGGCCTCACGGACCTTGGTGCGCAGGGCGGAGCGCTCCTCGGTCTCCAGCTCGAGGTGGTCGGAGATCTGTTCGAGCCAAGCATGGAAGCCATCGCCTCCGAAGATGGCTCCCAGCGGCAGAACGAGGAGCGCGGCCTGCTGTTCGACGGCGCTGTACTTCGCGGCCGAGTTCTTGTGCCGGTAGAAGACAGCCTCTTCGACATCGTCGTCATCGAGCAGGGGCCTTGAAGTCGACGAAGTACCGGTATTCCCCGACGCCGTAACAGGCTTGGTAGAGGGAACTGAGTCGTTGCTGCCCGTCGAGGACGAGTTTTTGGGGCGTGCACCCGTTGAGCTCCGGCGCGCCCTGGATCTCCCGCGGGGTGAAAGTGTTCTCGCGCCAGGGGAGAGACTGGGTTGGTCTGGAACGCCTCCACGCGGCGCGAGTCTTTCAGGGGGCCGGACGTACATCAACCGATGGGGTTAACACAACAGTTCCTAAAAGCTTTTCCAAGTACCAAAAAATGAAATTTTCTTTACACGAT
>JBQCEW010000377.1:0-5463 GCA_051959815.1 Solirubrobacterales bacterium | reverse complement strand
AGGATGAGAACGCGCATAGGTCGCGGCAGCGTACCGGAGTCTCCGGCTGTGCCACGGCTTACACTGCCGCCGTGACGGAGCGCTTCCAGAGGCGCCTTGGCGGGCGTGCCAGGGCGCTCTGCTTTCTCGCGATCGTCGTCCTCGGCCTGGGGTTGCGCCTCGACTACGCGATCCGCGCTCCCAACCACCCGGTCGACGACGCCCGCGCCTATGCGCGGATCTCCAGGGCGCTCTACCAGGGTGAAGGGTTCACGCAGGGAGAAGGGCCGGGCTACCGCCACCTGATGCCGGCCTCTAGCTACTCGCCGGGCCTGCCGCTGCTGACCGCCGGCCTCTACGAGGTCCGCGGCGCCGTCGACGAAGAGGCCGCCCGGATCGTCTTCGCGCTGATCGGCGCGCTGGCGATCCCGCTCGCCTTCTTCCTCGGCAGGCGCCTGGGCGGGCCTGACGCGGGGCTGATCGCGATGGTGCCGATCGCGATCTATCCGGCGCTGCTCGAGTACGGCGGGATGCTGATGACCGAGCCGCTGGCGACGACCTGCCTCGCCGGCCTCCTGCTCTGCCTGCTGCGCGCCTGCGAGCTGCGGCGGCCGCTGCCCTGGATCGGCACCGGCCTGCTGCTCGGAGCACTGGCGATGCTGCGACCCGAGTACTCGGTCCTGATCCCGCTCCTGCCGGCGCTGGCGCTGTTCCGTTTCTACCGCACCGACGGAGGCCTGCGCCGCGCCACCCTCTGGGGACCCGCCCTCGTCGTCGGCTTCGCCTGCCTCGTCGTGCTCCCTTGGACCGTCCGCAACTTCGTCGTCTTCGACCGCCTGGTGCCGATCTCGACCGGCGGTGGCCAGGTCCTCTACGAGGGCAGCTACATCCCGGCCGGACCAGACCCGGAACGGATCGTCCCGGTCCTGCTCGAACGCTACCCCTGGATCGGGCGCGAGCTCGGTCCCCAGCCGGGGCCGATCTACCGCGGCCAGGCGGTGGCGCTGTTGGCCGCTCGCGAACACCCCGGCGAGGAAGCGGACGTCGCCCTGCGCGGGATGGCGATCGATGCCTACGGACACGCCCTCGTCCACGAACCGCTGCGCCTGACGGGTTTTCTCGCCGGCAAGGTCTGGCTGGCCTGGACCGCCCCCGCGCGCGACGTGATGCGGCTGCCCTACTGGCGAGCGCTGCAGATCCTCCTCCTGCTCGCGGCCGCGGCCGGGCTCGTCATCGGGCTGATCCGCCGCAGCTTCGAGGCGCTCCTGCTCGCCACCGTCTTCGCCGCCTTCACCCTCGTCCAGATGGCCTTCATCGCCTCGCCGCGACGGACCCTCGTGCTGGTCCCCGAGCTGGGAGGGCTGGCCGGGCTGGCGACGGTCTGGGCGGTCGCGCGGCTGCGCGGGGATAGCCTGCCGCCGTGACCGCGATCGCCAATCGCCTCCGCGCCCTCCCCGAGCGCTACGGGCGCACGACGTTGATCCTTCTGGCAGCGATCCTCGTCATCGGCTTCGGTTTGCGTGCGTATGTCGTCGTCAACCCGGTTGCCAACCCAGCCGACGACTCGCACGCCTACTACGCGATCTCGAAGGCCCTCTACGAAGAAGGCAGCTTCGGCGGGCCGGAATTCCGCGACTCCAGCGACTGGTCGCCGGGCGCGCCGTTCCTCTACGCAGCCGCCTATTACGCGACCGGCGGCGCCCGCGAAGGGACGGCGCGAATCGTCGAGATGCTGCTAGGGATGGCGACGATCCTCGTCGTCTTCGCCCTCGGCTGGCGGCTCGGCGGTCGCGCCTACGGCCGCTGGGTCGGCCTCTTCGCCGCCTTCGCCGTCGCCGTCTATCCCCCCTTCATCCACACCACCGGCGAGCTGATGAGCGAGCCGCCGGCGATGCTGACCCTTCCCGCGGCGATCCTCGCCTTCCTCTGGGCCTCGGATCGACAGCAAGCGAACGCAGTTGTTCCCGGTATGCGGGAAGAACTGCGTTCGGTCGCTTGGCCCTGGCTCGTGCCGGGACTGCTTTTCGGCCTCACGGCGATGTTCCGGCCCGAGTACCTCCTCGTCGGTGCTGCCTTTGTCGTGCTTGCCGGCATCAAGGTCTGGCGGCAGTCGGAATGGCGCCTCGGCCTCGCCGGCGCCGCCGTCCTCCTCGTCGCCCTCGTCCTCCCGATCCTCCCCTGGACGATCCGTAACGTCGTCGTCCTCGACCGCGTCGTGCCGATCTCTACTGGCAGCGGCAAGGCGCTCTACGTCGGCACCTTCCTTCCAGCCGACGGCGAATACCAGCGGGTGAAGGCGATCCTGGTCAAGCGCTACGAACATCGCGAGCTGCCACCCAACTCCGAAGCGCTGAACAAGATCGACCCCACGCCGCTCTTTGACAAGGTCGCCGCCCGCTATCCCGACCTCCCCCGCGACTCCGCCCTCGGCAAGATCGGCAAGCAGAACTTCTCCAAGTTCTTCGGCGAAGACCCCGGCGGCTACCTGGCGATGACCGCGCGCAAGGTCGGGCGGATGTGGAGCAGCGGTGTCGGCGAAGCAATGGATTCAACCGTTGGCCGGGTCGTCCAGATCCTGCTCGTCTTCCTCGCCCTCGCCGGCTTCGTCCTGCTGGCGTTGTGGCGGCGCTGGTGGGAGCTGGTCGCGCTGGCAACGCCGATCGTCCTCGTCACCATCGTCGGCGCGGTCTCGCTGGCGGCCCCTCGCCGCAACGAGGTGCTGATGACGCTGGTCTTTCCACTGGTCGGTCTCGCCCTCTCATCCGGCCTGGCAGCCATATTCTCCGGTCGGAAATGGTCCCGATTGCAGGCTTCTTCCCAGCCGAACTGACGGCGCTGCGCGGCGCCGGGCTGCTGATCGCGGCCCTGCTGGTCCTCTATGCGGTCGCGCGGCGTCATTCCCTGCGCAACGCCGACGTGTTGATCCTGGTCCTCTGCGGCCTCGGCCTCGCGCTCGTCTCCGGGACCGAAGTCGTCAACGGCCTCCTCTCCCGCTTCTCCTTCGAAAAAGGCAACGGCGGCCGCATTCTCGGCCTCGCGGTCTTCGCGATCTTCGTCCTCTTCCTACTGACCCTGCGGGCGCTCTCGCAGGGGGCGCGGAACGCGCGGCAGCTTGCGGCGGCGCTCGAGGGCCTGGCCTGGGAGGAGTTCCGCCAGGCCGGCCTGCCCGAGCGCTTCAAGGGCAAGATCGCGGTCCTGGTCCCCGCCTACAACGAGGCGGAGAACATCGGCACCGTCCTCGACCAGATCCCGCCCGCCGTCTGCGGCGTCCGCACCGAGGTGCTTGTGGTTGACGACGGCTCCCGCGACGGCACCGGCGACGTCGCCGCCGAGCACGGCGCCCTGGTCGCCCGCCACGTCACCAACCGCGGCGGCGGCGCGGCGCTGCGCACCGGCTACCGGCTGATGGTCGAATCGGGAGCCGAGATCGTCGTCACCCTCGACGCCGACGGCCAACACCGACCCGACGAGATGGAGCGCCTCGTCAAGCCGATCCTCGACGGCGAGGTCGACATGGCCCACGGCTCCCGCGTCCTCGGCCACGCCGACCGCAACCACTTCGCCCGCGAGCTCGGCATCGTCTTCTTCAACCGCCTCGTTTCCTTCATCACCCGCACCCACGTCACCGACTGCTCCAACGGCTACCGCGCCGTCCGCACCGTCGTCCTCCCCCAGCTCGTCCTGCGCCAGGAGCAGTTCCACACCTCCGAGTTCATGATCGAGGCGATCAAGCGCGGCATCCCCGCCAAAGAGGTCCCGATCACCGTCGAGCAGCGCCTCCACGGCCACTCGAAGAAGCCCGCCGCCTTCCGCTACGGCGCCGGCTTCGCCAACGCGATCGTTCGCACCTGGCTTAGATAAATTTTCTTAAGTATTCAGTGCTAGCCTCTTTTCAATGGAGGGCAAAGAGGAAGACCTTCCGCTCGCACAGATGCTTGAGTCTTTCCGGGCGGGCCGGAACGACACCCTTGCAACCGCGCGCCTGGAGGAAGCGAAGGCAATGAAGTGCGTCCTTGCTCCCTCCCTCAAGCGCGTGGCGGAGGCTGCCGAGAGGGTCGAGGAAAATCCACAAGCGCTGGAGGAGGTCTTCGCCGACCTGCGCAAGTTAGTTGCCGAGGCGCGCACCTCGCTCGATATCGACGATGACGATCCTTTTCTGACCCCCCTCAAGACCGGCACCGTCGAGCTGGCTCGAAGGACTCACGTCGACTGGGAACAAGTCGGAAAACCTCGGGACGAGTCGTGAACGTCTGTCCGCCGTTCATCACGCACCTGCACGGGTCGGGGGCGGCAGACCCGGACGGTCACCTCAATGTTTTCGCGTCCTCAGCTGTTGCGCAGGTCGTAACCTCCACCGCGCTGGTCGGCGGGAACTTCACGGTTCCAGCCGGCACCATTCGCGTGCAGGCCCGAGTGCGCCTGCCGAGGGTCGACTATACCGGCACGGCAGCTGCCCTCGGCGGCGGCGCCTACTCGCGCGCAAATCTTCTGCTCGCTCTTTTCCGCGGCTCAAGGATCGAGCCCATCGCGGTGGAAGAAATCACGCTGTACGAAATGTCCGTGATAGGCGCCGGCTTCCCCCCTCCCGTACTGAACGCGGTTCCCCTTACCCTTGCGGTGGGGGTCTCGTTCATCTTCCCTTTCGGCCACGGCGTCATCCCCCTCGGACCCCGACGAGACGAGCGGTGGTCCGTCGCAGTGCTGCTCGAAGCCATGTCCTCGGCGGGGGGCATCGCCGGCGGGACCGCCCTTGCCTTTTGTCAGACCCCCTGCATCGAAGTAGCGGTCGCCTAGGTCCCAAGGAAAGCCGCCGGCAGGTGGCCGCCTAACGAACGCCCGGGTGGCGCACGGCGGCGGGGTCGGGCAGGTAGAGCTCGGTGCCGCAGCGGGGGCAGACCTGGACGTAGAGCTTCAGGGCTTTGCCGCAGGTGGGGCACTGGCGTTCGGGTTCGTCCTTGTCGCGTCGATAGAAGATCACGGCAAGCAGGCCGAACGGGGGAACGACCGCGCCGATCAGGAACCAGAGGAAGAAGGAGCTGCCCTTGGCGCGGCCGATGAGGGCGGTGGAGAGACCAAAGCAGAAGGCGATGATCAGGTAAGGCACTAGACCATTCTTGCGCGTCAGACGAGCGGTTTCGGGTGGCCGATCGTGCCGACCTCGGCGGTGTCGCGGCGGAAGGGCAGGCCGGCGGTCCAGTCGAGCACCGCGCGCACCTTGCGGCCGGCGCCCGGGATCTGGCTCATGTGGTAGGTCCGGGCCAGCCACCAGGCCGGGAAACCGCGGAAGGTGCGGTCGCCGATCCGCCCGACCGCCTTGTAGCGGCCGAGGTTGACGAAGGCTGCTTCGGCCCGGTAGGCGTAGGGCTTGGGAGTGCCGATGCCGAGCTCGGCGGCGATGTTGCGCCCGGCCACCGGCCCCTGCCGCACCGCAGTTTGCGCCGTCGGCGGCGAGGTACCGCCGCTCGGGTCAGGAACCGCCGCGCA
>JBQCEW010000376.1:0-2618 GCA_051959815.1 Solirubrobacterales bacterium | reverse complement strand
GGGGGCGCCGATCGAACCTACGGGGGACCGGCACTATCGCGAGAGGAGGTGGGACTTCAAGAGGACGAAACTGGGGTCGGGCACGGGGCGCTCAGCGGTGGCGGTGGTTGTTCGTGCCAACGATCAAGTTCGGCGCAGTATAGAGACCGAGCGGCGGCGCGTGGCTGCGGGCGCTCAGCGCGCCTCCGTCTCGGCGCGGACGCGATCGGCGAACTCGGCCAGCGGCATCGCTCCCAGGTCCCCGTCGGCGCGGGAGCGGACGGCGACCGCCTCGTCCTCCTGCTCGCGATCGCCGACCACCAGCATGTAGGGATAGAGGCCGATCGTCGAGGCGTCGCGGATCTTCTTGCCGACCGACTCGGAGCGGTCGTCGAGGGCGACGCGGACGCCGAGGTCGCGCAGCCGCTCGTACGCGCGACGGCCGTAGTCGTTGTGGCGATCGGAGATCGGCAGCACAATCGCCTGCACCGGCGCCAGCCAGGTCGGGAAGCGGCCGGCGTAGTGCTCGATCAGGATCCCGGCGAAGCGCTCCATCGAACCGAGCAGGGCGCGGTGGATCATCACCGGGCGGTGGGCGGAGTCGTCGGCGCCGGTGTAGTAGAGCTCGAAGCGCTCGGGCATCTGGAAGTCGAGCTGGCAGGTGCCGCACTGCCAGGAGCGGCCGAGCGCGTCGGTGATGTGGAAGTCGATCTTCGGCCCGTAGAAGGCGCCGTCGCCGGGATTGAGCGAGTACTCGCGCCCCTGGCTGTCCAGCGCCTCGGCCAGCGCCGCCTCGGCCTTGTTCCACTGCTCCTCGGTTCCCATCGACTTCTCCGGCCGGGTCGAGAGCTCGACGTGGACGTCCTCGAAGCCGAAGCGCGCGTAGAGCTCGTCGATCGCCTCGCAGATCGAGGCGACCTCGTCGCCGATCTGGTCCTCGGTGCAGTAGACGTGGGCGTCGTCCTGGGTGAAGGCGCGGACGCGAAGCAGGCCGTGGAGGACGCCCTCGCGCTCGTTGCGGGAGACGCGGCCGAACTCGGCCAGCCGCAGCGGCAGCTCGCGGTAGGAGTGGCGGTCGGCGGCGTAGACGAGGCAGGCGCCGGGGCAGTTCATCGGGCGGAGGGCGTAGCGCCGGTCGTCGTCCTCCATGAAGTACATGTCGTCCTTGTAGTTGTCCCAGTGGCCGGAGCGGTGCCAAAGGCTCTCGTCCATCACCTGCGGGGTGGCGATCTCCTGGTAGCCGCGCTTGCGCAACTGGTCGCGGACCTCGGCTTCGATCGAGCGCAGCAGGGTCGTCCCGTTCGGCAGCCAGAAGGGCATCCCCGGCGCCTCCTTGCGCAGCATGAAGAGACCGAGCTGGGGGCCGAGGCGGCGGTGGTCGCGTTCTTTGGCCTGCTCGAGGCGCTCGAGGTGCTCTTCGAGGTCCTTCTTCGAGAAGAAGGCGGTGCCGTAGATGCGAGTCAGGCTCTCGCGGTTCTCGTCGCCGCGCCAGTAGGCGCCAGCGACCGAGCTCAGCTTGATCGCCTTGATGCGGCCGGTCGAGGGGCCGTGGGGGCCGCGGCAGAGGTCCTCGAAGGGGCCGTTGCGGTAGAGGGAGACGGTCTCGACCCCTTCGTCGCGGACGAGGTTCTCGATCAGCTCGACCTTGAAGCCCTGGTCCTGGGACTTGAAGATCTCGATCGCCTCGGCGACCGGCACGTCGCGGCGCGAGAACTCCTCGTCGGCGCCGATGTGCTCCTGCATCGCCTGCTCGATCTTCGGCAGGTCCTCGTCGGTGATGCGGGTGCCAGGCGGGAACTCGAAGTCGTAGTAGAAGCCGGACTCGATCGGCGGCCCGATCGTCACCCTGGTGCCGGGATAGAGGTCCATCACCGCCTCCGCCATCACGTGGGCGGCGTCGTGGCGGATCAGCTCCAGCGCCTCGGGGTCGCGGTCGGTGAGGATCGCCACCTCTCCCCCGCCCGCGGGCAACGGCGCCGCGAGGTCCCGCAGCTCGCCGTCGACCTTGATCGCCAGCGCGGCCTTGGCGAGGCCGGGGCCGATCGCCGCCGCGGCGTCGGCGCCAGTCGCCCCCACCGGCAGCTCCAGCGGCTTGCCGTCGGGCAGGGCGTAGGTCGTCTTCTCGGTCGCGGCCTCCATCGGAGGCCATGGTACGGGGAGATCAGCGAGCGGGTCCCTGTCGCGCCTGGCGCACCGCGATCAGCGGGCAGGGCGTCTTGCCCGAAACGGGGTTACGCACCTTGCGCAGCGTCCAGTCGCCGTCTTCGGCGATCACGAACTGCACCCCTGCCGGCAGCTTCCCGGCTTCGGCGGTTGACTGGATGCAAACGCGCCCCCCGCGGAGCTCCCAAGACAAATACGGGCCGCCGTGTTCTTTTTCCAATAACTGCGGCGCAGCGAGGACGAGGGTCGGCCCTTCGCCGACGACCTTGCGGAAGTCGCTGAGGGTCGAGGTGTAGGACGTCGGGCCGACGGGCGCGTTGGCGAGCGCAAGCAGCGAGCAGATACCTGCGGCGGCCACGAAGAGCGCGGCCGCCGCCGAAGCCCACGGCCATCGTGTGGTTCCTTTGTCGTCTATATCCCGACTAAGGAACCGCGAGATTGAGGGAAGCAGGGGCAGGAGGATCGTCAGTGCAACG
>JBQCEW010000375.1:0-7179 GCA_051959815.1 Solirubrobacterales bacterium | reverse complement strand
AAGCCCCTGTCCCCGGTATGCGGGGGGAAAAAGGTTCACAGAGTAAGGACGGTTCCGCCGCAGGTGCGGCTGGCGCCGGGGCTGCGGACGCCAAGGGCTGGCCCTTCGTGCGTTCCGATTTCATGCCTTCGCCACGGGCGGCTGCGGCTGCAGTGATCGGGATGCTCGCTCTGGGAGTGGCGCTGGGTTCGGCGACCAACCAGCTCGCCCGCAGTGCGGGACTGAGCACGATCCTGCTCGAAGAAGAAGCGCCGCCGGCCGAAGAAGAAGAAACGGTGCCGGCCACCGCGAGCGCCGAACCGGAAACCGAAGAAACGGCGGAAGAACCAGCGCCCGTCGCGGCGCCTCCCTCGGCGGTCCCGCCGGAAGAACCGATCGTGGAAGAACCGCTGCCGAGCGCACCTGAACCCGAAGCACCCGTGGTCGAAGAAGAACTGCCGACGGGAATGCCGGAAGTCAAACACGTATTCCTCATCGTGCTGGGGGAAGGCGGCTACGAAGAAACCTTCGGCGAAGCCTCGCAATCGAAGTACTTCAAAGAAGAACTGCCGGCGCAGGGTGAGCTCCTGCCCAATTACTTCGCCGTCACCAAAGGTGAGCTCGCAAACCAGATCGCGCTGATCAGCGGTCAGGGACCGACCCTGGAAACCCAGGCCAACTGCCCGGCTTACGGCGATGTCTCTCCGGGAACCGAATCCCTCGAAGGGCAGGTCGAAGGGAGCGGCTGCATCTACCCGGCGACGACCAAGACCCTGCCGGGCCAGTTGACCGAAAAAGGCTTGACCTGGCGCGCCTACATCGACCAGGAAGAAGTCCCGGAGGGGGTGCCGGCGAGCCCACCGCCACCGGGCTGCTACGTCACCCCGCGCGACCCCTTCGCCTACTTCCACTCGATCCTTGACAGCCAGGAATGCGGCGCAGCCGATGTGGGCCTGGCCCAGCTCGCCAAAGACCTGACCCTGAAACCGGACAAGTTCCCCGCCTTCGCCTACATCTCCCCAAACCCGGCGAAAAGCGAAGAAACCCTGAAGACGATCCTTCCCGCGATCGAGGAATCGTTCGCCTACAAGGACGGCGGCCTGATCGTGATCACCTCCGCCCAGGCTCCCCAGGAAGGCGAAAAAGCCGATGCCAGCGCCTGCTGCGTCTACCCGGATTACCCGAACCTGCCGCCGGAGAGCGAAGAACCGCCGACCGGGCCGGTGAAGAAAACCGGCGGCGGCGGACAGGTCGGCGCACTTCTGATCTCGCCGTTTGTGCAACCCGGAACGAGCAACGAAACGTACTTCAACCACTTCTCGCTGGTGGTGACGATCGAGGAACTGTTCGAACTCGAACGCATCGGTTACGCCGCCGAACCAGCCCTCGCCGGTTTCGACGAAACGATCCTTAACGCAAGCAGCTAACTATTGCTAAAGCAACTCCGGCTGCTCCAATAGCCGCTGGAATTGTCAGTAGCTTGGAGCCCGATGAGTATCGGTAGCGCCCAGCCTGCCCTCGGGGAAGCCGTGCGAACACTGCGGCAGAAGGCAGGTCTGAGCCAGGATGAGCTCGCGGCGCGGGCGGAACTCGACGCCCGCTCCATCGCTCGCCTCGAGGCGGGCCAGGTCGACCCCACCTGGGGGAGCATGCGGCGCATCGCCGGCGGTCTCGGGGTCCCGCTGGAGGACCTGGCGGAACTGGCGGAGACACTCGGGGGGGCCGCCGCCCGCGGCTCAATCCAGCAGGATCAGCACGGCCGTCAGTAGCCCGAGAACGATCCCGGTGACCGTAAGCGCGCGCAGCGGCCAGGCCGCTCCCTGGCGGAAGCGACCTTCGCGCAGCGCTTTTTCCATCGCTTCGCGCTCGGCCGTGCCGTAGGCGATCGCGAAGATCCCCCAGAGGGCGAAGCCGATGCCGGCGATCACATAGGGCCACCGCAAGCCGCTCCCACTCAGCTCCGGCACGACCCGACCCACGCCGAGCGCCACGGCGAGCGCCGTCATCCCCGTCCGCCACCACGCAAGCTGCGTCCGCTCCCCGGCGAGGAACGTGCGGCGACTGGCGTCAACGAGCTGCGCCGGGTTCGGATCGGGCTTCAGCGGCTGCTCTTGCTCAGGCGTCACCCCCGAACTGCATCAAATTCTCCACCCAGGAGGTGGATAAGTTGATGCAGTTCGCTCAGTGGGGCTGGGGCGCGGGTGCCGACTCGCTGATTCCCCAGCGTTCGTGGAGGCGGCGCAGGGGGCGCGGGGCCCACCAGTTCCACTTGCCGAGGAGCTCCATCAGCGTGGGCACGAGCAGGGCCCGGATGATGCTGGCGTCGATCAGCACGGCCAGAGCCGTGCCGACGCCGTTCTCCTTGATGAAGATGATCTTCGAGGTGGCGAAGGCGCCCATCGCCACGGCAAAGAGCAGCGCGGCGGCGGTGACGATCCGGCCCGTCCGCTCAAGCCCCATCGCCACCGACTCGGAATCGGAGGCGCCGTGGTCGCGCGCCTCTTTGATCCGCGAGAGCAGGAAGACCGCGTAGTCGGTGGAGAGGCCGAAGGCGACGGCGAAGAGCAGGATCGGCATCGTCTGCTCGATCGCGCCCGGGCTGCTGTAGTCGAGGAAGCCTTCTAGTCGGCCGTCCTGGAAGATCAACACCAGCAGGCCGAAGACGGCGCTGAGGTTGAGGAAGTTCATCAGCAGCGACTTAACCGGCAACACCACCGAGCCGGTCATCAGGAAGAGGATCACCAGCGTCGCCACGATCACGATCGCCAGCGCGTAGGGGAGATGGCGCGAGAGGCTGCTCTGGAAGTCGATGAAGTCAGCGGTGCCGCCACTGACCAACGCCGTCGTCCCGCGCGGCGTCGGCAGGTCGCGGATCGCCTTCACCGTCGTCTGACTGGCGTCGGAGACGAAGGGATGGGCCGAGACTGCTTGCAGCGCGGTCACCCCGGGCGCGAGCGCCTGCGGCGGCGCCACTTCGGCGACTCCCGGGACCCGGCGCACCTCGGCCGCGAAGGCGGCTGCCGCCTTCGGACTGCCGCCTTCGAGGTCGATCCAGATTGGCGTTTCGTGGTAGGGCGGGAACCGTTCGCTGACGATGTCGTAGGCCTGCCGCGCGCTCGTCGACTGCGGCAGCACGGTCGGGTCGACGGTGTTGAACTTGATGTTCAGGAAGGGGAGGCCGAGGATGATCAGCAGCAGGGCGCTGGCCGTTGCGACCGGGATCGGCCGCCGCATCACGAAGCGCGAGAGCCGGTACCAGAAGCCCGCCTGCGCCGGGCGCGCGTCGGCCTCGGCGCGGCGCTGCAGGAACTTCGGCGCCCCGGCGTTCACCCTTTTGCCCAGCAGAGTCAGCACCGCCGGCAGCACGGTCAGCGAGATCGTCGCCGCGAACAACGCCACCAGCGAGCCGCCGAGGCCCATCGAGTAGAGGAAGCGCTGCGGGAAGACGAGCAGCGAGGCGAGCGCCGCGGCCACCGTCAGCGAGGAGAAGAAGACGGTGCGCCCGGAGGTGGCGAGCACGCGTCGCATCGCCGCCAGTCCCGGCCCGTCCTTGGCGATCTCCTCGCGGTAGCGGGAGACGATGAAGAGGCTGTAGTCGATCGACAGACCCAGCCCCAGCGCGGTCGTCAGGTTGAGGGCGAAGATCGAGATCGAGGCGAATTCGCTGGCGATGCGGAGGATCAGGAAGGTGCCGACGATCGCCAGGCCGCCGATCATCAGCGGCAGCACCGAGGCGACGAGGCTGCGGAAGAAGAGCAGCGAGAGCAGGAACAGCAGCGGGAAGGCGAGCATCTCCGCCTTGCGCAGGTCTTCCTCGACCTGCTTGTTGACCTGCTCCTGGGCGACGGACGGGCCGCCGACGAGCACGCCCCTGTGGGCCGAGAGCTGGTCGGCGATGTCGGCGCCTGCTTCCTGGGCCTGCTTGTCCTCCGTCGTCTTCAGCGCCACCGAGAAGTAGGTCGAGCGGCCGTCGCGGGAGACGAAGGCGGGCGAGTGGGTGTCGTAGTAGCCGCTGACCGAGGCGATGTCGGCGCGCCTCCGCACTTCGTTCTCCAGCGCCTCGACCCGCCGCCGGGTCGCCGGCGAGGCGACGGGCGCGTTTTCGACGACGGCGACCACCGCCGGCACCCGCAACCCCGATTCCTCGTGCCGATCCATCGCCTTCACGGTCTCGGTGGCGGGGTCTTCAGCGCCGTAGGGGTCGAGGCGGCTGGCGACCGAGCCGCCGAGCGCGCCCGCGAGGATGAAGAAGCCGATCGCGAGAAGGCCGATCCGCCGTGCGTTGCCGTTCGCAAGCCGGGCCAGGGAGTCGAACATCATTTGCTCCTTTCTTTGGGAGCGGCGGCGAGGATCTCCTCCTCCATCCGCTCGCACCAGTCGGCGAACCACTGGGTGAACTCAAGGCCGCTCCGCAGGACGATCATCGGGAACGGGTCCTCGATCTCCCCTTTCCGCTTCTCGATTTCGCGCAACTGCTCATGGGCGGCGAGCCGCCGGGTGCGCATCTCGCGCAGGATCTCCACCGCCTCCTCCCGCGACAGAGCGCCGGCGAAGAAGAGTTTCAGCAGCCCTTCGTCGCGCACCTCGAGCGTCTCCGGCTTCTGCCGCAGCCAGGCCCGCAGCTCCTCCTCGCCGTCGGCGGTGATCTCGTAGACGGTGCGCCGCCGCCCGCCGGTGGGGGAGTCGGAGCCGACGATCAACCCCGCCTCGGCAAGCCGTTTCAGCTCGGGATAGATCTGGCCGTAGCTGGCCGCCCAGAAAAAGCGGGTCGAGTTGTCAACCAGCGCTTTGATCTCGTAGCCCGAGCGCGGTTCATCGCGGACGAACCCGAGGATCACGTAGGCGGTGGGGCTCAGCTCCATATATCGCAACTATATATCAAATCGATATATCTGCAAGTGCGATTCTGGATTCGCTTATGGTCAGGGACTCGCACCACGAGAGCGTCGCCAACCAGATCAGGGGAAAGGAGCTGCAGATGTCGCTTGACCAGAGCAAGGTCGGCCGGGTCGTCGCCGAACAGATGGAGGCGATCGAGAACGACTACGGTGAGGACTGCGAAATCGGCGACGTCTGCACGATCGTCGAGGTGGTCGGGCCGCACGGATCGCACGTGCGCGTGCGCAGCAGCGACATGCGCCCGCATAGCGGCCTCGGCCTGATCCGGATGGCCGAACAGGCGATGCTCGGCAACCTGGGGGGCTCGGCGGAGTAGCGCGAAGCCCGTCCGAGTTTCGACACAGCAGGGTGGGCCGAGAATCGGCTGCGGGATGACTATCCTCAGCTCTCTATGAGCGGGGACGGATCGGACATCGTCGTGATGAAGTTCGGCGGCACCTCTGTCGCCGGCGCCGAGCAGATCAAGCGCGCCGCCGGGCGGATCGTCGCCGCACGCGAGGCGGGCAACCGCGTCGTCGCCGTCCTCTCCGCCCGTGGCAAGACGACCGACGAACTGGTCGCAGCCGCGCAGGAGATCTCCGACCGCCCCGACCCGCGCGAGATGGACATGTTGCTCTCGACCGGGGAGCGGATCTCCTGCGCGCTCTGCGCGTTGGCGATCCACGACCTGGGCCACCTGGCGTTTTCGCTGACCGGCTCCCTGGGGGGGTTCGTCACCGACTCCTCCCACACCAAGGCGCGGATCATCGACGTCCGCGCCGACCGCATCAGCGAGGCGCTCGACCAGGACCGGATCGTCCTCGTCGCCGGTTTCCAGGGGGTCTCGACCCAGAGCCGCGACGTCACCACGCTCGGCCGCGGCGGCTCCGACACCACCGCCGTCGCCCTGGCGGCGGCGCTGCGGGCCGGCGTCTGCGAGATCTACACCGACGTCTCCGGCGTCTACAGCGCCGACCCGCGGATCGTCCCCAGCGCCCACAAGCTCGACCGCGTCTCCTTCGAGGAGATGCTCGAGATGTCCGCCTCCGGGGCGGGGGTGCTGCAGCTGCGCTCGGTCGAGTACGCGCGCAACCATGGCGTGCGGATCCACTGCCGCAGCAGCTTCGAGGACGGTCCCGGTACCCTCGTCGTCTCAGAGGAAGAGACCATGGAGAACCCTTTCGTAACCGCCGTCACCCACTCGGACTCCGAGGCTCGCGTCACCCTGCACGGGCTGCGCGACGAGCCCGGCGTCGCCGGCAAGGTCTTCGGCGCTCTCGCCGACGCCAACGTCAACGTCGACGTGATCATCCAGAACGAGCCGGTGGGGGAAGACCAGCTCGCCGACCTCTCCTTCACCGTCGACCGCTCCGACCTGCCGATCGCCAAGGACACGATCGCCGCCCTCGGCGACGTCTCGCTCAAGGTCCTCACCGACGAGCAGATCGGCAAGGTCTCGATCGTCGGCGCCGGCATGCGCTCGCACCCCGGCATCGCGGCCAAGATGTTCCGCACGCTCGCCGATCACGGCATCAACCTGCAGATGATCTCCACCTCGCCGATCAAGATCTCATGCGTCATCGCCGCCGATCGCGTCAAGGACGCCGTCAACGTCCTCCATAAGGCGTTCGACCTGGGCGAGGACGCGATCCAGCCTGAAGACCCGACCGGACCCGGTCACCGGCCCACGGTCGCCGGCTGAAGCTCGGCATACTCGACGTATGGCCGGCGACGGATACAGAGTCGGGGTACTGGGCGCGACGGGGCTCGTAGGCACGACGATCCTCGAGCTGCTGGCGAGCCGCGACTTCCCGGTCGCCGAGCTGGTGCCGCTGGCCTCCGCGCGCTCGGCCGGGAAGCTGATCGAGTGGGAGGGCAAGGCCCTGACCGTGCAGGAGGTCAGCGACGAGTCGATCCAGGGGCTAGACGTCGTCCTCTCCTCGGCGGGCGGATCGGTCAGCGCCGAGTGGTCGCCGAAGATGGTCGAGGCGGGCGCGACCGTCGTTGACAACACCAGCTACTGGCGCATGCACGACGACGTGCCGCTGGTCGTCTCTGAGGTCAACCCGGACGCCCTTCAAAACCACAACGGGATCATCGCCAACCCCAACTGCTCGACGATGCAGATGGTCGTCGCCCTGAAGCCGCTCTACGACGCGGCCGGGATCGAGCGGCTGGTGATCTCCACCTACCAGGCGGTCTCCGGCACCGGCAAGGCGGCGATCGACGAGCTGCGGGCGCAGGCGCGGGCGATCGTCGGCGACTACGAGGTGCCCGAGCCGCAGATCTACCCGCACCAGATCGCCTTCAACGTGCTCGCCC
>JBQCEW010000374.1:0-11204 GCA_051959815.1 Solirubrobacterales bacterium | reverse complement strand
ACCTTCGCCCGGTGGTGCTCGACCAGCTAGGGGTGAGGGCCGCGCTTGAATCGCTCGCCGAACGGATCGAAACCCCGGCCCTCGAAGTCCGGATGCTGATCGACCTCTCCTTCGAGGAGGGGCGCGCGGAAGTCCGCCTGGACGGCGAGGTGGAGACCGCCATTTATCGAATCGTCCAGGAGGCGCTCACCAATACGAGGAAGCATGCAGAAGCCTCCATCGCCCTCGTCGAGATAAAAGAGGACGACCAGCGTGGCGAGCTGAGGATCACAATCCAAGACGACGGCGGCGGCTTCGACCCTGCCGTCGAAAGCGGCGGCTTCGGACTCAACGGCATACGGGAACGGGTCGAACTCCTCAAGGGCTCGATCGAGATCCACTCCTCGATTGAGGATGGAACGGAGGTCGGCGTGTGCCTCCCCTCGGGAAGGGGAGCGGCAGCCCCCCGAGCGGTCTAAGAGCGTCAAGGGCAGGGGGTACCGTTCCTTCTCTATGTCCCGGAGCGAAGGATCGGGGGCGATTTCGCCGACCGCCCACTACACCGGGGAGACGTGGGTCAGGAACGGCCTCTCTCATCCTGAGCTCGCCACCTGGCAGGGCCGCATCTTCCATGGCACGCTCGCCCTGCCGAACGCGGTCAGTAAGAGACTGGGCGGTCCCAGCCTCGAACCCCTCCTCCTCGCGCGTCACCGGATCATCGACGCCTGCCTCGACGACCTGATCCAGGAGGGCGGCGTTACCCAGGTGATCGAGGCCGCCTGCGGCATGTCTCCCCGCGGCTGGCGCTTCAGTCAGAGGTATGGCGACCGGCTCACCTACGTCGAGGCCGACCTGCCGGCGATGGCCCAGCGCAAGCGCGATGCCCTGGCGCGAATGGGCTCTCTCGGCGATCGCCATCGCGTCGCCGACCTCGACCTCCTCCAGGATGGCGGCCCGGGAAGCCTCGAGGCCCTGGTCGAGACGATGGACCCCGCCCAGGGGCTGGCGATCATCACCGAGGGCCTGCTGGTCTACCTCGACGACGCCACCGTCGAGGCGCTGTGGGCCCGGCTGGCGAAGGCGCTGCGGCCGTTTCCCACCGGCGTCTACCTGTCCGACCTGCGCATCGCCCGCCCCAGGCGTGGGACCGCCGAGCGCGCCTTCGAGCTGTTCCTCGGCGCCTTCGTCCGCGGCAGGATCCACCCCTACCGGGGCGACGAGGACTCTGCCGAGGCGGAGCTCCAGACGGCCGGCTTCGAGCGCGTCCGGCTGCATCGCTGCGACGAGCACCCGGCGGCGGACGAGGCCCGTGACAATGCGGGCGCCGGCATGCTCAGCATCATCGAAGCCGTGGCCTCAGCTTCGGGCGTGGACGTTTGAAGGTCCCCTGCTGCGGGCAAAGACAAGCTCGGAGTACCGAAAATCGATGATCGCCCAGACTTCTCTCACTCGCGCCCTGAAACTTGCCGCCGTCGCGGCGCTCCTCGCCCTGGCGCTTGCCGCGCAGGCGGCGCGCGCGGCGAGCGGCCCGCTCCGCTACGTGGCGCTCGGCGACTCTTACAGCGCCGCCTCCGGCGTCTTGCCGCCCGATCCCTCGGCGCCGCCCGAGTGCCTGCGCTCGATCCGCAACTACCCGCACGTGATTGCCGGCGCGATCGGGGCACAGCTTCAGGACGTCACCTGCGGGGCCGCGGAAACCGGGCACTTCTTCGAACCGCAATACCCGGGCGTGGCGCCGCAGCTCGACGCCTTGAGCTCGAACACCCAGCTCGTGACGATGACGATCGGCGGCAACGACAGCGGGGTCTTCATCGACACCCTCTTCGACTGCGGTGCCGCCGGTATCTCGACCCTGGGCCAGGGGAGCCCCTGCAAGGACCGCTACGGGTCCTCGTTCGAAGAAACGATCAAGACCACCACCTATCCCTCGCTGGTGAGGGCGCTCGAAGCGGTGCATGCGAGGGCGCCCCGCGCCCGGGTCGCGATCCTCGGCTACCCGTGGATCATGCCGCCTAGCGGAGGCTGTTTCGACAAGATGCCGGTCGCCGAAGGGGACGTCCCCTACGTCCGCGGCATCCAGGCGACGCTGAACGACGCCGTCCGGCGCGCCGCCGCGGCGACGGGGACGACGTATGTGAACTTCAACGTCGTCTCCGAAGGCCACGACGCCTGCCAGCCGCTCGGCGTCCGCTGGATCGAGCCAGTCCTCCAGGGCACCAACCCGGTGATCGTCCACCCGAATGCCTTGGGCGAGGCGGAAATGGCGGCGCAGACGATCAGGGTGCTGCGGCTGCGCTGAGGCGCTGCCAGGCGCGATCGCTCAGTAGCTGGCGAAGCGCCGGCGGACGATTTTCGGCAGGCGCCCCGGGCGCTCTTCCACGATCTCGTGGGTGGCCCCCGGGGGCAGCTTCCCGTTCACCGCCTTCGCGGCTTCGCCGCGCTCGATCAGGCCGCGGACGAAGGCTTCTTCGGCCGGCGTGTACTCCTCGTCCTCTTTGCCTTCCACGTCGCCCAGGCTACTCCGCGCCTCCATCCCAGCCGCACTTGAAGTGCAGGCGGACGAGGACGAGGCTGTCGCCCTCTCGGCGCACTTCGTGGCTGGCGTGGGAGTTGCGGGCGTGAACCGCGTAGCCGCTGCGAAGCTCCTCGGGGATCGCGACGTGCCCGCGCCGGAAGATGTCCTCAACGTAGCCGGCCGCTGCGGCTTCGGCGCTGGGTTCGGCGACGGCGCCGGTGTCGAGAGCGGCGCCGGCGACGTCGAAGCGCTTCGTGCCTGCGGGGGCGTGGACGAGCAGGTGCTCGTCGAGGCCGAAGGCCTCGCCGGTGAGCGCCACTTTCTGCACCGGCGCCTCCGCCGAGGCGGGCGCGGCGGCGGCCAGCGCAGAGCTCGCGTCGGGCAGGGAGAGCACGCCGTGGCGGGTGAAGCCCTGGCGCAGCGCCTCGCTGTAGCGCCCGTTGAACCTCTGCTGGTCGGCGTCGATCATGTGCGCGGCGAACTGGCTGAAGTAGCCGACGACGACCGGCGCGTTGCGTGCCGCGTCGATCAATAGCTGCCCGGCATCCTGCGCCACCTGCTGGAGGGCCGAGTCTCCGCCTTCCCCGCTGACCTGGAACATCCCGGCAAGGGCGCTGAGGAAGGCGCCGCTGAAGACGCGCGAGAAGGAGTGCGGCTCGGAGCTGAGCGAGCTGGCCGGCGCGCTCGGCGGCAGGGTGAGCGGGTCCCGGTAGAAGAAGTAGTTGGAGGCGTTGCGAAGGCAGTCGGGGTCGACCGCCTGCGGGTAGTTCTGGCGGATTGCCCAGCCCAACTGCTCGGCGAGCCGCGAAAGCCTCGAGGAGCTGTCGATCCGACCGCCGCTGGAGGAGAGCACCTCTTTCCGGAAGGACTCGAGCTGCAACGACGAGAGCATCGCGCTCATGTCGCCGAAGGCCTCGTGCAGGGCCGGCGGCTCGGCGGTGTGGACGTCCCAGAGCCGTGGCTGCACCGAATCGAGCACCGCGTGGCCGAACTCGTGGCAGACCACGTCGGGGCTTTCGCCCGAGTAGAAGACCTGCCCATCGACCGCCCCGTGGAAGAACTTCAGCCCTTCGCGGTCGTAGTAGGCGTTGAAGTCTTCGCCGTGATCCAGGTCCACCGGCAGCCGGGCCCCGACGTTCTCGTTCCAGGGGGCATCTTGGCCGCAGATCCCGCCCCAGAAATCCGCCGCCCGCCGCAGCGAGTCGGCGGCCGCCCAGTAGCGGAAGCCGGGACTGCCCGGTTCGCCGGGAGAAGCCTGGCCGCCGACGATTTCGCTCGGGAAGGGGGCTTTGCCGAGATCGGGTCGGGGATGGGGCGACGGTTTGTTTGTCACCTCGGGTTCGCCGGGATCGTCTTCCCAAGCCAGGATCTCTTCGAGGACGGCTGCGCCTGCCGAATCGTCGCTCATCGTTCTCTCCCTTAGGTCGGTGCGAGGGGGTCAAATCGGCCCCTCGAACTCAACCTAAATAAAAACACCTGAGTACACAAGCAACTTTTAGATACGTGCCTTCAGCTCGCGCCGGCTGGGTCCAACGCCCCCGCCAGCAGCTCGACCGAGCGGAGGCGGTTGGGGACCGAGTCGGAGTAGTGGACGGTCATCAGCTCGTCGGCGCTGGTGTCGGCGGCGAACTGCTCAAGGTAGGTGGACACTTCGCCGGGGAGACCGGTGGCGGTGTAGGCGAGCATTTCGTCGACCGCGACCGCCTGGGGCGATTCGAGGAGCGCGGTGATCTCCTCCTCGCTGAGTTTTTGACCACGGCCGAAGAGGGCGCGGGCGCGAACGCGACGGGCTGCTTCGAGCTGGGCGGCGGCACTCTCGGCGGTGTCAGCGGCGATGACGCCGACACCGGCGATCACGTAGGGCTCGGGCTGCTGGGTGGAGGGCTTGAACTCCTCGCGATAGAGCTCGATCGCTTCGTGCAGGAAGCGCGGCGCGAAGTGGGAGGCGAAGGCATAGGGGAGGCCGAGCTGGGCGGCGAGCTCGGCGCCGAAGAGGGAGGAGCCGAGGATGTAGAGCGGCACGTGGGTGCCGCGGCCGGGGATCGCTCGGATCCCGGGCAGCGGGCTCTCGTCGCTGAGGAACTTCTGCAGCTCGACGACGTCCTGGGGGAAGCGGTCGCTCGCGCGCGGGTCGCGTCGCAGGGCCATCCAAGTCCGCTGGTCGGTTCCCGGCGCCCGCCCGAGGCCGAGGTCGATCCGCCCCGGGTGCAACGTCTCCAGCGTCCCGAACTGCTCGGTGATGACCAGCGGCGAGTGGTTCGGCAGCATCACCCCGCCGGCGCCGAGCCGGATCGTCTCGGTGTGGGCGGCGATGTGGGCGATCAGCACCGCGGTCGCCGAGGAGGCGATCGAGGAGATGTTGTGGTGCTCGGCGTACCAGATCCGCCGGTACCCGCACCGCTCCGCCGTCCTGGCGAGCTCGACGCTGCCGGCGAAGCTCTCGGCGATCGTCTCCTCGCGGCCGACCGCGGCGAGGTCGAGGATCGAGAGGGGGGCGGAGGCCGTTGCCATCGCCCGGAACGATAGGCGTGCCCAGGTTTCGGCTCGGCGCGGCCGTGGAATGCTGTCCGCCATGTGGGTCCAGCGGGCGATCCAGTTCCAGCCGCGGCAGCGCGGCTTCCACCTGGTGACGGGAGAGGTGCACGAGGCTTTGCCTGAGCTGCGAGAGATCTCGGTCGGCCTCCTCCACCTGCTGATCCAGCACACCTCGGCCTCGCTGGCGCTGAGCGAGAACGCTTCGCCCGAGGTCCGCCGCGACTTCGAGACCTGGTTCAGCCAGGCCGTCCCCGAAGGCGCTCCCTACTGGACCCACACCTTGGAGGGCGAGGACGACATGCCCGCCCACATCAAGGCCGCCCTGCTGGGACCCTCGCTGACGCTGCCGGTCGCCGACGGCCGCCTCGCGCTCGGCACCTGGCAGGGCATCTACCTCTGCGAGCACCGCGACCGCAGCGGCCCGCGGTCGGCGATAGTCACCGTGTGGGGCGAATAGCTCCAGTCGATCGGCCTGCGGTGGGAACTCCATCCTGGGGGTGCTGTTCCATTTCGGGCGATCGGGGTTAGGTCTCCCTGGAATGCGAACGGCATCCCCTTCACCTCCTTCTGCGTCCGCCCGGCCGCTACTCGAGCGCCACCGCCTGCGTCTCCGCGACGGGGCCGAGACGACGCTTCATGTCGCCCGCTTCAAGCGTGCTGACTTCGACCTGCGGGTGGTGGAGCTGAATCCCTGCTCGACGGTGCGGCAGTGGTGCGAGCGGACCGGTGCCGAGCACGCGATCGTCGGCGGCTTCTACATGCGGCCTGGCGGCCCGGCGCTCGGGGACCTCTGGATCGACGGGCGGGCGCTGCCGACCGAACCCTTTGACGCGCCCTGGCACGAGGCGCGGGCCTGCGTCCACGTCCACGACGGCGAGGTGAGGCTGGTGGCGCGGCGGGAGCTGGGGGAGGCGCCGCGCGGGGACCTGCTGCACGCCGGGCCGATGCTGGTCGCCAACGGCTGCTCACTGCTCGCCGACGGAGTCGACATCGAGGGTTTCTCCGCGGGCGCCCGCCAGTTCGACTCCGACATCACCGCCGGCCGCTACCCGCGGGCGGCGCTCGGGCTCTCCGGGCGGGAGCTGATCGCCGCCGTCTGCGACGGCCGCGCCGACGACGAGGCCGGGCTGACGATGGCCGAGCTGGCGGCGGCGATGATCGAGCTCGGGGCCCGCCAGGCGATCAACCTGGACGGCGGCGGCTCCGCCTCGCTCGTCGTCGGCGGCGTCCTCGTCAACACCCCCCGCGAGGAGCACGGCATCGAGCTACCCGGCGGCCGCGCAGTCGCCACCGCCCTCCACTTCGCCCCCCGCTGACCTCCGAACTGCATCAAATTTTCTACCTGCCGGGTAGAGAATTTGATGCAGTTCGGGGAGGAGTGGGGCAGCGCTAGCTAGCCTCGGTGGGGATGGATGCCGCCGAGCTCAAGGTGCTGATGGGGGTCTACTTCTATCCCCGGGGTGGGTCGGCGCATGTGACTCGGGCGCTCGCTCGCGAGCTTGGGCGTAATGGCGTTGGGGTGACGCTTCTCGCTGGCTCCCGCTCCGATCTTGGTGAGGCGGCGCTTGCTTCCTCCTTCTACGAGGGACTTGACCTGCACCCTGTCGACTTCACGCAGGCGATTCGCTCTCCCGATCCGCTGCGCTACGCCGGCCGACCGGGAACCGCCCCGATCCACGGCTCCTACGAGGATCGGCCCGGCGCCGTCGACCCGGTGCTCGCCCGCCTCGGCCCCGAGGAGCTCGAGCTACAGGTGGAGGCCTGGGCGGCGGCGATGGCGGAGGCCGCAGCCCCCGGCGTCGACCTGCTCTACCTGCACCACCTGACGCCGCTGAACGAGGCGGCCGCGCGGGTGCTGCCGCAGGTGCCGGTCGTCGGCCATGTCCACGGCACCGAGCTGCTGATGCTGGAAGAGATCGAAGGTGGCGCGCCGGCGGGATGGGAGCACGCCGGGGAATGGGCGGAGCGGATGCGCGGCTGGGCGGCACGCTGCGCGCGGATCGTCGTCAACGACCGCGGCGGCCTCGCCCGCGCCGCCGAGGTCCTGCGTTTAGACGAAGAGCGCTTTGCCTGCATCACCAACGGCTTCGACGCCGCCTTCTCGCCGGGAGAGATCGACCGGCGCGCCCACTGGCGCCGCCACCTGATCGAGCGGCCGCGGGGTTGGCGCCCGGGGGGCCCGCCGGGGAGCGTCGCCTATGAGGAGCGGGACCTCGACGCGCTGGAGGAAGTTGTCCTCCTCTCGGTTGGCCGCTTCACCGAGGTCAAGCGGCTGCCGCTGCTGATCGAGGCCTTCGCTCGCGCGCAGGCGGACTTCACCGAGCGGGCGGCGCTGGTCCTGATCGGCGGGCACCCGGGGGAGTGGGAGGGAGAGCATCCCTATGAGGCGATCGAGCGCACCGGCGCCCGCGACGTCTTCCTCGCCGGCTGGCACGGACACGGCGAGCTGCCCGCCTTCTTCCGCGCCGGCGATCTTCTCGTCCACGCTTCGGCGCGGGAGCAGTTCGGCCAGGTCCTGATCGAGGCGATGGCCTGCAGGCTGCCGGCGATCGCCGTCGACCGCGGCGGCCCTGCCTCGATCGTCGAAGACCACGAGACCGGCTGGCTGGTCGAGGCGGACGACTCAGCCGGCCTCGCGAAGGCGATGGTCGCCGCCGTCAACGCTGGTGAGGAGCGCCGTCGTCGCGGCCAAAGAGCGCGGGAGGAGGCGGTCGCCCGCTACTCTTGGGAGCGCGTAGGTGCGGAATTAGCGGAATTGGTCCGAGCCGCAGGGGGGAGAGATCGTCGCTTCCAACCCCTAAAGGAGGCATGACTACTACCGCGCTGCGACTAATTCCCCCATCGCCAGATGCTACATTGATGTACATGAGCGACACCGTTGGCATCGCACAGCTGCGACAGAACCTCAGCCTTTACCTGCGCAAGGTGGCTGAAGGCGAGCGGCTGATCGTCACCGACCGCAACAAACCGGTGGCCGAGCTTGTCCCGCCGACGACCGGGAGCCGTTTGGACCAGCTGGTAGCGGAAGGGAAAGTGAAGCCGCCGAAACGGCCAGGCCCGTTTCCTCCGCCGCTGAAGATGGACCTGGACGACCCCAACGCTCTCCTCCGCGCGCTCGAAGAAACGCGCGGCTACCGCTGAGCCGATGCCGCTCGTATATCTCGATGCCTCGGCACTCCTCAAGACCATCCGCGAGGAGGAGGGCACGATTGCCTTACAGGCGTACCTGCGAGGAGCGGATCTGGCCAGCAGTGAGCTCGTGCTGACCGAGGTGCCGCGAAGCCTCCGTCGCATCGCCGCCGAAAACCCTCACTTTCAGCTCGAGCCGGCTATGCGACGGACCGAGGAGAGGTTCGACTCAATGGCCTTTCGCCCGATCGACGAAGCCCTCCTGATCGGCGCCGGAATGCTCGCCGAGCCGAATCTGCGCAGCCTCGACGCGATCCACGTCGTCAGTGCTCTCTACCTCTATCCGATCGACGCCTTCGTCACTTACGACAAGCGGCAGGCCGATGTGGCGCGGCTCGCCGGGCTGAAGACGGTCGCGCCTGGCGTTGAATAGCCAGGCGTCGCTTCAGAACGATCGCGGCCCGATCTGGGCTGAGCCGACCTTCTTACGGACATAGCGGTACATTGACCCCCGCGTTCGACCAAGAGGGAGCGCTGTGAGGAGATTTCGGCCTTGGACGGGCCGCCCGGGGATATCGTTGTGGGTCTGCGCAGCCTTGCTTTTAACCTGCACCGCCCTGACAGGATGCGGAGGCAGCGCAGCCAGTACTTCCGGGCAGGACGGGACCCTCACCGGCACCTACAACGCCTTCCCCGAATCCCTCGACCCCGGCCTCACTTTCACCCTCGAAGGCGCGACCGCCCTGCAGAGCGTCTACATCCCGCTGCTCACCTACGCGCACGCAAGCGGCGCCGCCGGCACCAGACTGATCCCCGGTTTAGCCCGTGCCCTTCCGAAGATCGACGAAGGCGGCAAGCGCTACACCCTCTACCTGCGGCCGGGCCTGAAGTACTCCGACGGCACGTCCGTCAAAGCCTCCGACTTTCGCTTCGCAGTCGAACGCCTCTTCCGCCTCAACTCACCCGGCTCCTCTTTCTACGATGACATCGTCGGCGCCGAAGCCTTCGCGAAGACCAAGAAGGGCGGCATCTCCGGAATCGAAGCCGACGATCGCACCGGCAAGATCGTTATCCACCTGACCGAACCCAGCGGCAGCTTCAAGTACCTGCTTGGCCTCCTCTACGTGGCACTGGTCCCGTCCACGACTCCAGGCGAAGACCAGACCGCTCACCCGCCGCCGGCGACCGGGCCCTACGAGATCACCGACGTCCGTCCCGGACGCAGTTGGGAATACGCCCGCAATCCTGTTTGGGCGAAGACCAACGGCCCTGCGATGCCCCAGCTCCCGAGCGGCCACGTAGACGCAATTCGCTTCAAAGTCCAGCCCAACCGCTCGACCCAGGTGGAGGAGGTCGAGCAGGGCAAGGTCGACTGGATGAAAGACCCACCGCCGCCCGATCGCTTTCCCCAGTTGAAGCGGAGCTTCGAGGGAACCCAGTTCCGGGCGGATCCGATGATCGGCATCTTCTACTTCTGGATGAACACCCAGGTGCCGCCCTTCGACGATCTGCGCGTGCGGCGTGCGGTCAACTACGCGATCGACCCGAGGGCCCTGGAACGGATCTACGCCGGCACGATCAAAGCAACGCAGCAGGTCCTGCCGCCGCAGATGCCCGGCTACCGCCGCTTCGAGCTCTACCCGCACGACCTCGCCAAGGCAAAGAAGCTCATCGCCCAGGCCCACCCAAGCGATCGCCACGTCACCGTCTGGACCGACAACATCGCCCCTCATAAAGAAGCGGGCGAGTACCTGGGGCAGGTGCTAGAACAGCTTGGGTTCGAGGTCACGGTCAAAGAGATCAGCTCCTCGGCCTACTTCACCCTGATCGGCAACGCCAACACTCCCAACCTCGATGCTGGCTGGGGAAGCTGGCTCCTCGACTACCCACATCCGAACGACTACTTCCAGCCGCAGCTCTCCGGCGAAGCGATCCTCGATGCTGGCAACACCAACTGGGCTCACTTCGACGACCCCGCTGTCAACGCCGAGATCAAGAAGCTGGGGCGTCAGCAACTGGGGCCGAAGCAGGAACGCGGATACGCCGCACTCGATCGCGAAGTCATGCGCCAGGCACCCTGGGCGCCGTTCGGCACCCTCGCCCTCGGCACCTTTGTCTCCGACAAGATCGACGTCGAAAAGATCATCGTCAGCCCGCTCTACGGGCAAGATCTGACGAGCTTTCAGTTCAAGTAGGGGGTGCTGCCAGCGCCAGGAACTCCTGGCGGGTATGGGGGTCGTCGCGGACCTGGCCCAGGAGGGCCGAGGTGACGGTGGTGGCGCCGAACTTCTGGACGCCGCGGAGGGACATGCAGAGGTGCTCGGCTTCGAGGACGACGCCGACCCCTTTCGGCGCGAGCCGCTCCTGGATCCAGTCGGCGATCTGGGTGGTGAGGCGCTCTTGGACCTGCAGGTCGCGGGCGAAGAGCTCGACCACGCGGCCCAGCTTGGAGAGGCCGACGATCCGCTCGTCCGGCAGATAGCCGATGTGGGCGACACCGTGGAAGGGCAGCATGTGGTGCATGCAGAGCGAGTGAAACGGGATTGCCCGCACGAGGACCAGCTCGTCGTAGCCCTCGTCGTTGGCGAAGGTCGTGGCGCGGAAGGGCTGCGGCGTCAGCAGCTCGGCGTAGGCGTCGACCATCCGCCGCGGCGTCTCGCGCAGGCCGTCCGACTCCAGGTCCGCTCCGAGGGCGGTGAGGAGGTCGGCGGCGGCGCGCTGCGCGGCGGCGCGATCGATCTGCCGGCCAGGGCCGGAGACCTTGCCATTTCCATTGCTGTGCGAAGCCTGTATGAGAGTCATACGAGGTTCGCGTCGCGAGGTCGGGAGTTCTTACCTCTCAGGCAAGGTGTCGCCGCCAAAGCTGATGCGGCAGGCTGGCGTGGACCACCTGGGTCTCCTGGCTGAAGCCGGCTTTTTCGGCAACGCGCTGGGAGGCGAGGTTGGCCGGAAGGATCAGGGCGACGACCTGCTCGAAGCCGAGCTCGCGGGCCTGCTCGGTGGCGGCGACGGCGGCCTCGGTGGCGAGGCCGTTGCCGTGGAAGCG